>JAUWMJ010000040.1 GCA_030613225.1 Desulfobacterales bacterium | reverse complement strand
CAGTTTCCTTTGCACCCGTCAATGCATCTGCTGCATATGCCGGACTGGGGCGCGACATTTCGAGAACGATTCTTGGTTTCAAGGGCATCATTTGCGTTTGGTCTTTGTAAGTTCATTGTTTAATCCTCCTTGTTATAATTTGGGTTCTTAAAATTGAATTTCCTGATTTTTATGCCTGCCTGTGCGCGTCGCACCTGTCTGCGTGCGGACACGTACAGGCAGGCGCAGACAGGGGAGTAAATATTTAAACAGGCTCCAAAAACAAAAAAAGGCATCTACCCCAATGGGGATAGACGCCTTTGTCTTCATCGATATTATAAATTATAAAACTTCACACGCCTTTGTGCAAGTCTAAGTTTAACTTTAATTCAAATCAAAAATACTATTAATACTTATCCAATTTGTCAAGAAAATTTGTAATAAAATTCTTATTTTTAGGCTCGCTCATAAAAAGACCATTATAACTCTTCTGAAAGCAATACAGCTTCAGCAATCTGACGCATGGATTTTCTGGAGTCCATGCTGCGTTTTTGTAACCATCGGTAGGCCTCATCCGACTTGATTTTGCGCTTTTGCATAATAATCTCTTTTGCCCGCTCCACCAGCTTACGGGTCTCAAGCTCTTCCTGGATAACCCTGGTTTTAACTAATAACTCCGTGTTGAGAATTGCAACTGCAGACTGGTTGGCAACTGCAGTTATTAGATTTACCTCTGTTTCGGAAAATTCGTGAGGCTCTGATGTAAAACAGTTGAGAACTCCAATCACTTTGTCATCCTTTACCTGTAAAGGCACGCTGAGCATAGATACCAGGCCAAGTTTTTTAGCCATTTCCTTTTCTTTGAACCGGGGTTCTTTTAGGACATCCTTGATAATAAGCGGCTGGTTATGGGTGGCCACAAAACCAACAACACCTTCCACCCTGTCAAGAGATCGGTTCTTTACGTATTCAGGGTCAATAGCCTGTGTGGCCTTAAGCCGGATTTTTTTCGGATTTACACTCTCGTCAACAAGCCAGAGGGAACAGATTTCAAAACCGGTCACCTTGGCAGTAACCATCACGATCAACTTGAGGATATCTTCAAAGTACAGATCCGAAGTGATAGCCCGGCTTATATCCGTAAGCGCCTTAATGTACTTGTGATAAGTATTTGGTTTGATGTTTTCCATTGAGCAACAGCGTCCAGTCTCAAGCATTTACATAATTTATAAAAGCTCCAAAGGTGAAAACCTTCAGAACTAAAAAAACAGCAACGTTTATAACCAAAGTTTATCATTTAAATCAAGATATGATTTTTCTGGCATTGACAGAGAAAACCCGGTCATGACTTTTCCAGAAAATTGAATGCAACAATATTGACAGAGATATGCCTAATTGATAAAAAAGCTTTAGAAACAGTGGCGGTTTTCCTGAGAACTAATTATTGATTTTCTCGTAAAAAGCCGACACTCCGGTGAAAACCGGAGTCCATAGTAGTTGCAACAACATATTCATGCTTTTTCGCGCCTTGTCAGCCGGGCGCCTCAACACTTGAAATTTCGAACTTATTTTTAAGCGAACCCTAAGGAAAATACTATGTTTCACAAAACGGTTGATTATTACAATAGTGTTATTGAAATGACGCGGGTAATGGTTGCAATCCTGAGCTTAGATGGGAAAGTAACACGAGTTAATGCAAACTTTGAAGATTTTTTCTTAAATCACCGTTCTAAGTTGATAGGGAAGAACTGGTTTGACGAAATGATTTCCGTTGAAGATCAAAAATCCGCTAAGAAACACTTTCAAGCAGAAATCCTAAATCAAGAGTCAAGCAGTCATGTTAGTAAAATTTTGACAAAAGAAGATAAAAAGCACTTTGTTGAATGGAATTATAAAGCAATTAGATTCCCCGATAATTCCGTAACAGGTGTTTTGGTTATAGGACGCGATGTTTCTGAACACGTACAAAACGAAATGCGTCTGCTAAAGGAACGCTTTGAACTTATTGAAAGAAACAAGGAGTTGACCTGTTTATATGGAATAGCAAAAGTTGTTGAAAACTCCAAAGCAACGTTACCGGAAATCCTTCAGTCAGTTACTGAGCTTATACCCCCGGCATTTCAGTTTCCGGAAATCACCTCGTCCAGAATACATATAGACCAACATATATATTCTACGCCCGGCTTTAAGAAATCCAATCAAAAGTTGACTGAAAAACTCATAATTCAGAGAATAAGACGGGGAGCCGTGGAGGTTATTTATTCTGAAAAACATCCGGAACAATCCGATATCGAAATTGAGTTTCTACAAGAAGAAAGAAATCTCTTAAAGACAATAGCCGGGCAAGTTGCATTGATTATAGAAAAAAAGGAAGCAGATAACAAGAGATATGAATTGGAAGGTCAACTCAGGCATGCAGACCGTTTGGCAAAGATCGGTCAGCTAACAGCCGGCGTTGCCCATGAGTTAAATGAGCCTATCGGGAATATCCTGGGCTTTGCTCAGCTGGCTTCTAAAAACCCCGATTTGCCAGAGCAGGTTTACCGAGATCTGGAACACATCGTCAGATCGTCCCTGCATGCAAGAGAAATTATTAAAAAGCTCATGCTGTTCAGCCGGCAGATGCCCCACCAAAAAATAAGGTTTAATTTGAACAATCTGGTTAAAGAGGGGTTATCTTTTATCGAGCCTCGTTTCGCAAAAAACGATGTTGAATTTATACAGGATTTGACTCCGGACCTTCCGGAAATTACAGCCGATCCATCACAGTTGAGACAGGTGCTTGTAAATCTTGTGGTCAATGCTTTTCAGGCAATGCCCAATGGGGGAATTTTGACCATAAAAACTTTAAGTGAAATAGACAATGTTATTCTCGTAGTGCTTGATACCGGAGTCGGCATGGACCAAGAGACCCTTGACCAAATTTTTCTGCCTTTTTTCACAACAAAGGACGTAGATCAAGGGACCGGCCTGGGGCTTTCAGTGGCTCACGGAATTATCACAGCCCATGGCGGGAAAATAGATGTTCAAAGTCAGAAAGGAAAGGGGTCAAGGTTCGAAATAAAGTTTCCATTAACTTGTGAAGATTGCGAGGAAGAACGTGCGAAGAAAAAAGTTGGAGAATCGATTCAAAATATTAGCGGTAGATGATTCCTTAGATACATTGGAGGTAATTCAAAGGAATCTGACTCCTGAAGGGTATAAAGTCTTTACTGTTTCCAGCGTGAATGAAGCCGTGAATATTTTGGAAACATACCCCATTGACCTGGTAATAACTGACCTGAAGATGCCCATAGTCGGTGGTCTGGATTTGATCAGGCATGTGAGGGAAAATTTAAGGGATGTCGAAATAATGATGATCACCGGTTATCCTTCCATTGAAGGAGCCGTGGAGGCAGTTAAAAGTGGTGCTGAAGAATACCTCATCAAACCATTTACAGATAAGGAATTATTATCGGCAGTACAACGGATGCTTGAGAAACTCGTCCGGCGTCGGACCAGTCAATCAAAAAATTCTCTGAACAATTCATACGGTATTATCGGCGACTCAAAGGGGATGCAAGATATTTTCAAGCAAATTAAAAAAGCGGCTTCAACCGATGCTACAATAGTCATTTCAGGAGAGAGTGGAACCGGTAAGGAGATTGTAGCCCGAGCAGTGCATTATAACAGCGACCGCAGATCTGCTCCTTTTATTCCGGTTAACTGTACCGCTATTCCAAATAATCTTATCGAGAGCGAGCTTTTCGGCCATGTAAAAGGAGCTTTTACGGGAGCAAAAGGCTCTCGTGCAGGTTTCTTTCAGGTCGCGGACGGTGGAACGATATTTTTAGATGAAATAGGTGATGCAAGCCTGAGTATGCAAGGAAAACTACTTAGAGTAATACAAAACAAAGAAATTTACATGGTTGGTTCAAGCCGTACACGTAAGGTAAACACAAGGATAATTGCAGCTACCAACAAAGACTTGTTGAGTTTGGTGGAAAAGGGAATCTTCCGGGAAGATCTTTATTACAGGATAAATGTCATAAATATCCCCCTTCCTGCATTGCGAGAGCGTGGAAATGACATCCTGCTCCTGATCAATCATTTTCTCGAAAAATTCTCAAAAGAAATGGATTGCCCGATGCTCAATTTTTCAGATGATGCCCTGCGGGTCTTAGTAAATTACCAATGGCCCGGGAATGTCAGGGAACTTGAAAATCTAATTCAGCGCCTGGTCATTATGACAGATGGTGATTTTATTCATGTAACGGATTTACCGGCTTTGATGAAATTTTATGTCAATCAAAAAAAAGACGTAACCCGTACCCTGGCAGATGTAGAGATAGAGCATATTCGTCACGTGTTGGCCAGTGTCAACGGAAATAAGACAAAAGCAGCAAAAGTACTTGGCATTGACCGGAAAACACTTCGGGAGAAACTAAAAAAATAGATCAGGAACTACATTCCGCAAGTGGGTAATATCACCCCGCCGAAACAAAACACCCCATAGGTTAAGCCTTCTTTTCAGGCAAACATAGTTAATTCCACTTCAAAATAAAGAAACTTTCATTTAAATCCGACCTGAATAAACTTCTTTCTTTTCTTATTTTTAACGCCAACCTATCGATTTCATATTACATGTATTATCGACTTTAATTTATGAATTCATCACGGCTCATTTTTGGCACATATGTTGCTCTATCGCAAAGTAGATGTGAGCCGGATTAACCACCCGGATTAACAACAAGGAGAAGAAAACCGGATATAAATATTAATTATAGGGAGAAGGAAAATGTATAAAAGCGCTCAAAATTTGGGAATTTGTGTTACCTGCAATAATCGCCCTGAATGCTTGTCATTTCAGAATAGTTTACGTGCGGACAGAGTGATTTGGAATTGCGAAGAATTTGACGACTTTGTGCCCGGTATGAAAAACGATTCTGTTAACATAAAGAAACAAAACCCTTTTAATAACCCGAACTATAATAATGATTTAACACCTGGAAGAACTATGGGTCTATGCATTAACTGCGATAACCGAAAAACATGTATGCTGCCGTCTCCGACCGGGGGTATATGGCATTGTGAAGAGTATATTTAGTCTCACCAAGACATACCAGCGCTTTAAGGAGATTATTATTCCAGAAAAATTTAATTCCTTTTTAGAATGGAGATATTATGTATTTTATAAATTCTTATTGTGACGAAATTTTAAAAGCTGTTGAAAGCAAATATTCATGGGAAAAAGAATTTATCCAGGCTGTTAATGAAGTTCTTCTTTCCCTGGGAGCACTGATAGAGATGGAACCAGTTTACCGGGAAGAGAAGATTTTAGATAGAATTGTTGAACCTGAACGAATCTATATTTTCAGGGTGCCATGGAGAGATGACAAGGGAAATATTCAGGTAAACACCGGATATAGGATAGGATTTAACAGTGCACTTGGCCCGTATAAGGGAGGTCTCAGGTTTCATTCCTCAGTGACACTTAGCATTTTGAAGTTTCTAGGGTTTGAACAAACATTTAAAAATGCTTTGACAGGCTTGCCTTTGGGAGGCGGAAAAGGCGGCAGTGATTTTAACCCCAGGGGTCGATCAAATAATGAGATCGAAAATTTTTGCCAAAGTTTCATGACCAGTTTATACAACCATATTGGCCCGAACACAGACGTTCCTGCGGGTGATATCGGGGTGGGTGCAAGGGAAATCGGTTATCTTTTCGGCCAATATAAGCGATTGAAAAACGTTTTTGAAGGTGTGCTTACCGGCAAGGGATTGGATTGGGGCGGATCTCTTATGAGACTGGAAGCAACCGGATTCGGGGCCACATATTTTGCGGAAGAGATGTTGAAGACCAGAGAGGAGAATATTGATGGTAAAATTGTTACTGTTTCGGGATTTGGAAACGTTGCCTGGGGAGTCGCTACAAAGGTGACTGAAATGGGCGGGAAAATTATAACGCTTTCAGGGCCGGATGGTTTTATTCATGATAAAGACGGAGTAAAAGGCGAAAAGATTGACTATATGCTGAAGATGCGGTTAAGCGGCCGGGACAGGGTTCAAGATTATGCAGAAAAATTCAAAGTTGATTTTTATCCCGATAAAAGAGCTTGGGGTGTAAAGTGTGATATCGCTTTTCCCAGTGCATGTGAAAACGAGATGGATGAAAATGACGCTAAGGAACTTATCAGCAACGGGTGCCGGTGCGTAACCGAATGCGCCAATATGCCTGCAACACAAAAAGCGATGGATCTGCTTCTTGAGAGCAAAATTCTCTATTCTCCCGGAAAGGCGTCAAATGCTGCCGGCGTTGCCTGCTCCGGACTTGAGATGGCCCAAAACAGCACCAAAATGAAGTGGACGCGGGAAGAGGTTGATCAAAGATTACGTCAGATAATGACCGATATTCACCGGGACTGTCTGCAAGCGGCTGAAAGGTATGGCGCCCGAGGAAATTATTTTGCAGGAGCAAATATTGCGGGGTTTATAAAAGTGGCAAATGCCATGCTCGATCAGGGCAATACTTGACAAAAACTAAGGAGGTTTGAAATGAGTTCGGACATTTTCGGCAATTTAATGGATTGGGGTCAAGCTATGGATAAACTCAACCAATTAAAACAATCAAAGAAATTGAATGGACATCAACCAGGTCTTGCACGCATATTGAGGTACCGAGATAACTGGAGACTTCGGGAAGCAGTGTTGAACTATGTCAAAGATATAACTCATCCATCCGATGACCTGTTGACGGAAGTGTTCAATATAGTCATGGACGAAAATGTTTATTATGACGCACGAATACTTGCAGTCGATGCATTGGCGAGTTTAATGAACAACTGTAAATACAACAAAGAAAGTAATCGAATTGACAAGAGCGATGTTAATAAAAAAATTAAGGCGCTTCTTGTATCTCCGCACCCTCCGGTTTTCCATGAGGCTATCAGGAGATCCTATCAAAACTTCGCCAACAGGTAGGGTAAAACAGAGGATCAAACCGTTGATGCCCACAGAGTCAATCTATTAAGGAGGAGATCATGTTAATCGGAATACCAAAAGAAATTTTATCTGAAGAAAAAAGAGTAGCTGCTACGCCGGACACGGTGCAAAAATATATTAAAATGGGATTTAGTGTAGCGGTCGAATCGTCGGCTGGTGAAGGTGTTTGGAGAAGCGATGAAGAATACGAGAATTCAGGTGCAAGCATTATTTCTGACACGGAAAAACTTTTTGCTCAGTCGGATGTTATTCTGAAAGTAAAGCAACCGGTGTTCAATGAAACAGTTGGCAAACACGAAGTAGACATGATGCGCAGTGATAGTACCCTAATCACTTTCCTACACCCCGCAGCTCCCGGGAATCATGATATGATTAAAATGTTGCGGGATAAGAATATCATCGCTTTTACTATGGACGGCATCCCGCGCATCTCCCGCGCACAGAGAATGGATGCATTATCTTCAATGAGCACAGTTACAGGGTATAAATCTGTGTTGATTGCTGCCAATAAAATGGCGAAGTTTGTTCCGATGATCGGGACGGCCATCGGTACGGTAAAACCGGCCCGGTTTTTAATAGTTGGCGCAGGTGTTGTCGGGCTTCAGGCTATCGCTACAGCCAAAAGACTCGGTGGAATTGTTAAGGCCATGGACATTCGTAAAGAAGCATGTGAGGAGGCTGAGAGCCTTGGTGCCAAGGTGGCTGAATTTGATATTCCTCAGGAACTAGTCATCGGTGAAGGCGGCTACGCAAAAGCGTTAGAAGCCGAGTGGCTGGAAATAGAGCAAAAAATTCTGGGACCTTACGTGGAGGATGCAGATGTCGTAATTCTAAGCGCTCTGGTGCCGGGTGAAGTCGCCCCTATACTGATTACCGAAGAAATGATTTCTAAAATGAAGCAAGGTTCTGTGATTATGGATATCTCTATTGATCAGGGCGGAAATTGTGCAGTCACGGAACCCGGGCAATTTGCTCAGAAAAATGGAGTATACGTTTGTGGAATACAAAATATACCAGGAAGAATGCCGGTTCACTCAAGCTGGCTTTATGCAAATAACATGTACTATTACGTAGAAAATCTCTTCAAGAAAGGACTGGATACGTTTGATCTGGATGATGATATCGTAAACCAATCCCTTGTTACTTATAAGGGGAAGATCCTTTTCCAAGGCGCCATCAAAGCTATGGAAGATCTGTGAGTAATTGGAAAATAAAATTTGCTCCAGGGGGACAGGAGGTTGGATAAATATGACTGAGCTGATAATAATGCTGTTTGTATTCTTTTTTTCTTTCTTAATTGGGTACCTCTTTATATCCAAAGTACCTCAACTATTGCATACGCCTTTAATGTCGATGACCAATGCTATTTCGGCAGTTACCATACTGGGAGCACTCCTTCTATTTTCTGTTGAAACAACTCCTTTCGAGAAAATAATTGGCGTAATCGCTATTGCAATGGCAACTTTCAATGTGGTGGGGGGATTTGTAATTACCGACCGTATGCTAAAACTGTTTAAGAAGAACTCAGGTATGGAGTGAACCTTATCGTGGAGATAAGAAACTTATGAGTAACTGGCTACACTTACTGATTGATCTATCTGTTATTACACTTTTTTTTGTTGGATTCTATAAGTTCCGCAATCCAAAAGGAGCCCGAACAGGAAACCTTACCGCCGCTTTTGCCATTCTGACCGCCTGCCTGTTAGTGCTGTACAGGAATGACATTATAGACCCAGGCTTTGTAGTCGTTGCCATGGTTATCGGATTAACCGCAGGATGGATCGTAGCAATAATGGTGGATATGATACAAATCCCTGCCATGGTAGCATTTCAGCATGGCGCAGGGGGTGTTGCTGTTTTTTTGATCTCTTTTGTTGAGTTGACGAGAGTATCATCCGCATATTTGCCGACTCTTGGCAAGATATCTGGGTTTTTAGGCCTGGTTATCGGCGCGGCTACGTTTAGTGGAAGCATGATTGCAAGTGGGAAACTTGCAAATAAACTAAATCAGAAGCCGACAGTTTTACCCCGGCATTCTTTGCTCCTGTTGGGGCTTTTTTTAGTCATATTCGCTTTGGCCATAATCACCGGCGGGTACGAAAGCCGGGGCAACGTTTATCTTCTGACATTTCTATTAGGACTTTCGATTCTTCTCGGAATCATATTTTCCATTCGGATTGGTGGTGCCGACATGCCTGTACTTATCTCTTTCTTGAACGCCACTGCGGGCTTTGCTGCGGCCTTTTGCGGCGTTCTCATCCAGAACAGGCTTCTTGTTGCGTGTGGTGCTGCAGTAGCTGCATCGGGATCAATTCTGACTCATATCATGTGCAAGGCCATGAACAGGAGTCTGATTAATATCTTTGTTGGAATTCAGCAGAAGGTTGCAAGCTCCTTGAAACAAATGCCGCCTGAATCTGACAAAGAAAAATCTCCTGAAACATTGGATGCACCTGAAAACCCCAAAGAGGAAGATGGAATCTCAAGGGCGGTCACGGCGCTGAAAAATTCCCAAAGGATAGTCATCATACCCGGCTACGGTATGGCTTTGGCCAAGGCCCAGTTTAAAGTAGTGGAAATGGCCGGCAGACTCGAAAATATGGACAAAGATGTCAAGTTTGCCATCCATCCGGTGGCCGGCCGAATGCCCGGGCATATGAATGTTCTACTTGCGGAAGCTGATGTGGACTATGACAAATTGGTCGAGCTGGATGATATCAATTCCAAATTAAAAGAAACCGATTTGGTTATTGTCGTTGGTGCCTGCGATGTCGTAAATCCGGCGGCCATTGATTCAACGGACACACCGATATCGGGCATGCCTGTTTTGTTGGCCCATGAAGCCGGAACCGTGGTTGTGTGCAATCTGGATGAGAAGCCCGGTTATTCCGGTGTTGGAAACCCCCTCTATGATATGCCGAAAACCATTAAGCTTTTCGGTGATGCTAAGAACACAGTAACGCGATTAATAGAAGCGCTATAAGACAGATTGGTCCATAAATCACCCTGAAGATTTTTATCCTCTCATAATTCTAATTGTCAATAGTGAATGGAATTCAACCGTGAACCTTGAACCACGAACCCGGCTTGCCACGGCGTAGTCGAAGGCGAAGACGGGCCTGCCTCGGCGTAGCCAAAGGCGAAGACGGGAGAGAAGCGACAAGGCAGAAGCGTCCTGGCTTATTTCGAAACTATGATTCATCTATGATTGAACCAGGTAAGCGAGCTTGCGAGACTCCGAAGATAGGAAAAAGGAATTTAAATACAAGATTACAGAAGTTAAACCAGGGTGGCCACAATGGCGATGCCGGCTACCAGCATGCCCCCCAAGCGCACAGTCAGGTCGTGTTTCAGGCGCATTTCAAGTTCCGTCAAATCCTGCTTGGTGGCCAGACGTTCTCCGATAATATCCTTTAGCGCTTCGGCTTGAACTTCCGCCTGCTGTTCTGTAAAACCGGCAGCTTTTAATTTTTTAGCATAGGCTAATGTATCAAATGTTATAATGGCTTGCATATTGTCTGATTCCTCTATGATACTGTAATTTACAATATTAAAAAGGATTTGACAATAACGGAATATTACTTGAAAATGGAAATATTACAGACCTCGTAAATTATAGCGTATTATGTCGTAATATTTTGGACAGAAAGCTTAAGTTTCCAGCCGGGCATTTTGGTTAAAAGGTTTACCCGCCTATGGCGCCGCCAAAGGCGGGTAAACCTTATAACCCAGACCGACCTGGTGTCAAATTATTTTGCGATTCCATGGTATATCAAGGGCTCCGGTCATTTTTGTAAGGTTAATAACGAGGTCTGTAGTAAGTATTTTCAATTGGCTTTTAAAAATTCTGAGAACGCCATTTTTGGTCAAAAGATGCTATTTATGGCTGGACGCCAATTGAATTTATCCGTTCGCCTTGAATAGCCCTCCATTTGAATTTACAGTCTGACCCCTTCAGCCATGCCAGAGGATGCAAGCTTCAGGTTAAACAGCTTCAGCCTGACTACGTGAGTAGTCACGCTTACCCATAATTTATCCTTGATTTCACGCAGTTGTTATATTAGTTTCTTATTTGTAAATTTTGTGCTTTTTGTGGCAAAATATTTCTATTGCGCCTTGTGAAGCCTCTGAGTATATGATGCTGGATATCCCGCTTACAGCGGGATTTACGCTTCGCTCCAACTGGCTTTGTTGAATACTGGATATTAAAGGATGTTCCTTATTTAATCCGGCATCGAGCATCCAGAATCGAGTATCTTGCCCTCTATGGCTCAAACGTTAATGCCAATGATATTTTCATCTTTGGTTCCGGCTTGTCCGGGTTTGGTATCAATATACCTGAAAGGAGGTTCGCATGAATGTGACCCAGAGTGTAGAAAGAGCGGTAAAATTTTTTCCGGATAAGGTGGCCATTATCTTTGAAGGTCGGCAGATCACGTACAGCGAACTGAACCGCAGGGCAAATCAATTGGCGAACGCCCTGAAAGCCCAAGGTGTAGAAAAAGGGGATCGTGTGGCCCTTTATCTGCCCAATATTCCGGAGTTTGCCGTTTGCTACCTCGCCGCACTCAAGATCGGTGCCATTGCCGTCTCGGTCAATACCATGCTCAAATCCGAAGAGCTGAAATATCTGGTCAACGACTCCGGGTCGGTCCTGCTCTTCACGGTTGAAGATCTTCTGCCGAATGTTCGGCGGGATGAATACCCTGCATTGGCAAATGTGCTGGTCTGTGAAGGTGAGGGTCACGGAAACCCTTCACTGGAAAGCTGGCTCAGTGGTGGTACCGACGAACTCCGAACGGCGGATATGAATTCTGAGGATACAGCGGCGATCCTTTACACATCAGGAACCACCGGATTTCCGAAGGGGGCCACCCTGACCCACGGGAATATCGTTTCCAACATCTGGGCTACGGTGCATCACGCCGGTTTCACCCTGAACGATCGCATGTCGTTATTTTTACCC
>JAUWMJ010000063.1 GCA_030613225.1 Desulfobacterales bacterium | reverse complement strand
CGGCCCGGCAGGGGCAGGTAAGACTACGGTTAGCCGGGCTCTTGCAGATCGTTTGGGATATAAATATATCGATACAGGCGCTCTTTACAGGGGTGTTGCCTATGAAGCAATATCAAAAGGGCTGAGTTATGACGACGACGGGGGCCTTGAAAGTATGTGCGCCGATCTAATGCTTAAATTTGTACGCATAAAAAAAGAGTTGCGTCTTATATCGAATGATTCGGATATCTCTGATTTAATCCGGACTCCTGAAGTAACCATGTTTGCCTCTGCAGTTTCCGCAAGGTCGGTTGTAAGAAAGTATCTTCTGGATTTGCAAAGGGATATGGGCAGGGAAAAAGGAGTTGTATTCGAGGGCAGAGATATGGGGACTGTTGTCTTTCCTGATGCCGATATAAAATTTTTTCTGGATGCATCCCATAAGAATAGAGCCTTAAGACGCTACAGGGAAATGGAACCGGGAACCTCTCAATCATTGGAGGAGGTTGAAAGAGATATGAAGCAAAGGGATGAAAATGACAGCAGCAGAGAACTTGCGCCCCTGAAGCCGGCTGAAGATGCAGAAATTATAGATTCTACCGATATTTCCGCCAACGAGGTCGTTGAATTGATGGTGTCTTATATAGAGGCAAAGAGGCTGGGAGGCTGAGAAGCTGGGAAGTTATGAGGCTGAGAGGCTTAAAGGTTTGGAGGAAAAAACGGAAAATAACTTCACAATCATATAAAGGTTGTAATTTAGATTATTTGAAAAGGGTCTAAAGCATAGCAATTTATGCAGATTACAATTCAATATCAAGTGCATAGCCATCAAGTTAAAGGCTCTAAACATCGAACATCGAACGTCCAACGTCGAATTTTGAATAAGGTATTCTGCCAATTTATAAACCGATTTATAAATCGGCGGAGCGAAGCGATTTCATCATTCGATGTTCAACGTTCGATGTTCGATGTTCAAAAATCGATTTGCGGCACTGTAACCGAAAATAACTTGTCAATCATATCAAGATGGTATTTGCTCCATCTGTTTATAAAATTGAAATTAATTGTTGTTTTTTTAAAAATAGTCTGATAGAATCTTAGGTTATGCTATCTGAGCTGAGTAAATAGCAAAAAAAAATAGGCAAGGGGGATTTTTATTAACATGAATGATTTAGGTAAAAACGAAGAAACCAAACAATTAAACCAGGATGATTTGCCGGAGACTTCAGATATCAGCAAGCCGGATGATGAAGTTATGCCGGAAGCCGTAATTAAGCCGGAAGCTGTAACTAAGAAAGACGCTGAAGCTATGCCGGATGCTGAGGTTAAACAGGAGAGTGAAGAATTAAAAGCTGATGCACCGGAAGATGAACCTTCAGCTGACGATGTTTCCGAACCTGATGAAAGCATGGAAAGCATGATGGATTTGTATGAGGAAAGCTTTAAGCGCTTTACTGAAGGTGAAGTTGTAACAGGCAGGATAATTTCAATCGACAAAGAATTTGTTCTTGTAGATATTGGGTACAAATCAGAAGGACAGATACGGATTTCCGAATTTAAAGATGAAGAGGGAAATATAAACGTCAATTTGGGTGACAATACGGAAGTAATGGTTGAATGGTGGGACGAAGAAGAAGAACGAGTTGTTCTTTCCAAAGAAAAAGCCGAGAATATCAAGGTATGGGAAGACATCAAAAAGTCATACGATGAAGAAGGAACTGTAGAAGGTCTTATTTTAAATCGTGTCAGGGGCGGTTTTTCTGTAGATATAGGCGTTCAGGCATTTTTGCCTGGTTCACAGGCTGATTTACGTCCTGTGCGAAATCTAGATGAGTTAGTGGGAAAGAAATATACTTTCAAGATTTTAAAATATAATCGAAAACGTAGCAATATCGTATTGTCAAGAAGGGCTATACTCGAACATGAGCGTGAATCCAAAAGAGTAGAAACTCTATCTTCCATCCACGAGGGAAAAGTCGTTGAGGGTATTGTAAAAAATATTACGGAATATGGTGTTTTTATCGATCTTGGCGGTGTTGACGGACTGCTTCATATTACAGATATTTCATGGGGACGCGTTAAACATCCCTCGGAACTCTTTTCAGTTGGTGATGAAATAAAAGTCAAAATCCTTAATCTGGATATTGAAAAGGAAAGAGTTTCACTTGGAATGAAACAGCTTACCGAGGATCCCTGGTCAATTGCAATTGAAAAATATCCTTTGGGAGAGCGCGTAACCGGCAAGGTTGTCAGCTTAACCGATTATGGGGCTTTTATTGAATTGGAAGAGGGCATCGAGGGGCTGATTCATGTTTCGGAAATGTCATGGACTCGAAAGATACGTCATCCATCCAAGATTGTTTCCGTGAGTGATGAAATCGAAGCTGTGGTGCTCGACATCAAGCCTGAAAGCAGGCGTATATCACTTGGTATGAAGCAGGTTGTTCCTAATCCGTGGGATGTAATCAGTGAAAAATACCCCGAGGGGACAACTATTGAAGGTAAAATCAAGAATATTACTGATTTCGGACTTTTCATCGGTATAGATGAAGGTATCGACGGCCTTGTCCACATTTCAGATATTTCCTGGACGAAAAGGATAAAACATCCGTCTGAAATATACAAAAAAGGGGATATGATTCAGGCCATCGTTTTAGATATTGAAAAGGAAAACAAAAGGTTCTCCCTTGGCATTAAGCATTTGCAGCCTGATCCATGGCAGACTGTCCCACAGCGTTATGAAGTTGGGAAAGAGATTACAGGCACGGTTACAAATCTTACTGATTTCGGGGTTTTCGTGGAACTGGAAGAGGGGATAGAAGGACTTGTTCACGTGTCTGAAATCAGTAAGGAAAAAATCAAAACCCCGATAGGCAAATATAACATCGGTGAAGTCATTACCGCCAAAGTTATGAACATTAACACCGAGGAAAGAAGGATTGGTCTTTCAATAAAGCGGCTTGAGATCGAAGATGAACAGAATCTTTTAAGTGAGTATGTAAATACCATGAGACCTGCCACTTCATCTTTTGGAGAAATCCTTCGTGAGAATCTCCAGGAAAAGCTGAATGATGAGTGATCTCAAGATTCTATACTTATAGCTATACAGCAATTAATTCTTTATGATTTGGCCGTTTTGTTCTCACGTCAATGTTCCGGGTTGCGAGTTTCGGGTTACGGGTTACAAGGTGCGGGGTATAAAGGACGCGCAACTCGTAACACGCAACCCGCAACTCGTAACCCGTACCCCGTAACCCGTAACGATTGCTCATGATACAAAAAAGGCTGTTTCTAAAATATTTCATTAAATAACAATATTAAATCATGTTTACCCGCAGACACCCTTACCTTTTTTTCATTTTGGTTTTTTCATCAATATCTGCCGTCGCAATTATAGTGATCTCACTTTTGTTTGTACTTGGCACAAGAGACCCCGGTTATGATGATCTTAAAGCAGGTGGTGAAAAAGTAGGTATCATCGAAATAAAAGGGGTTATTGCCGATTCCAAGGATGTAATTCATCATCTTAAACGTTTCCGTGAAGACAAATCCATCAGGGCAATTGTACTCAGGATAGATTCTCCAGGTGGCGGTGTGGGGCCCTCGCAGGAGATTTTCAGGGAGGTCAGAAAAACCGTTAAATTAAAAAAAGTTGTTGCTTCAATGGGCGCAGTGGCAGCTTCAGGTGGATATTATATTGCCGCGGCGACAGACGGGATCGTTGCCAACCCAGGCACCATAACCGGAAGTATCGGAGTTATTATGGGTTTTACGAATTTTCAGGAATTGTTTCGTAAAATCGGGTTGGTCCCGGTTGTGATCAAAAGTGTTGAATACAAGGACATGGGATCACCTGTTAGAGATATGACTGAAGATGAAAGAAAAATTCTTCAGGATTTAGCAGCCAATATTCACAGGCAGTTTGTCGAGGCGATATCCGAGGGAAGAAAGATGGAACTGTCAAAAGTGGAATCTATTGCTGACGGGCGCATCTTTTCAGGAGAGCAGGCTAAAGAAATGTCCCTTGTAGATCGTCTCGGAAACCTGGAAGACGCAATAGAGTGGGCCGGTAGAATGGCCGGAATAAAAGGGAAAATATCATCTGTTTATGCCCCTGAGAAGAAGACATCCCTTCTGAAATATCTTATAGAATCATCCGTAAAAGAACTATCAGATCGATGTGTGAATACTGAATTATACGCTGGGTACTTATATAAACCAGGTATTGAAAATCGTTGAGCTAACAGCATCAAGACTTTACAGTAAGTCTCTTCAAGTTTATCAACAATAGCACACCTTATATCATACACTTAGTTGTAATACCCTATTTGACAAGGCTTTACCATTACCCTAATTACCCTGTTTTTCGATATGGTCAACAGAATGGTCAACATTTAATTTTATGACCTGCCCGTCTAACCATGCGGTATATTTTTTCATGGCTTTTTTTAGAGCATCTTCGTCTATAACGATATAATGCTTGTCCATACCCCTTAAACTGTGTCCTAAAAGTTTATCACGGTATTCCTTTTGAATCTTTGCATCGACCATGTGAGTTTTGACACTTCGTCTGAAGTCGTGAAATATGATACCATCTTTTTCATTATGGCCATAAGGAAGCTCCGCCCTTTCACATGCTTTCATGAATGACCTTCGTGAATTTTTTATAGGTTTTTCCCGGTATGTGAACACAAAATCATGATGGTCTTTTTTAACAATACCAGGTGAAGGTCTCAGCCTGTCCAGGACAGCTTTTGCATTGTGATTAACCGGTATGAGTTTTGTTTTGCCGGTTTTGGCTCCTTCTTTCGTGATTTCCGGTGGTAACTTGATAAAACCCTTTTGCCAGTCAATGTATGACCATTTAAGGCCCCTTACTTCACCTGGACGCATACCGGTATTGTAAGCAACTATCATCATATCCCGCATATGTTCCGAGGCCACCGAAATTAGTTTTATATATTCCTTAATGCTCACAACTCGATCACGGGCATTAGCGCCTTTAATTTGAAGCTTCTTAACTGCTTTGAAGGCTCTAAGCGGTTCCCAGTCAATTTTCTTATTTAAAAATCCTTTCTCAACTGCCGTGCGTACCTGCCTAAGTTCTTTATCAATCGTGCCTGGCTTTAAGCCGTCTGCCTTCCGCTTTTCTTGATATTGCTGCAGGTCTTCCGGTAAAACGGTATTAACAGCATGATTTTTAAATTCGTTATTAAAGGCCCTAAGTACACTTGCAAGGCCAGAATAAGACCTAAGTTTTTTTACATCGGGTAGTTTTAAATACCATTTGAATAAATCATCAAAGGTCAAATCAACACCTTTCAACATTTCAAATATACGCTTTTCTTTTTTTTGTGATCTTCTCTTTGATTCGGCATCTTTGGCATCGGTTATTGAATATGCACTTAATTTCTCAAAAGCTCCGACAGATTCCCTTCTTTGCTTTCCGTCCGGCAATCTATAGGTAATCCAGTATCTAACCTTCCTACCTTTTTTTAGTTTGTCCAGGTCTTGCCCGCACTTGCATTTTTTGTTTTTTGTCGTTTGCTTTCTATGGCAGACCGGACATTCTGCTAATATAGCCATATGTTCACCCCCTTTATTTCCCCTTTTTTACTTCCTTCTCCAAAAGCTCAATAAGAAGGTTCCTGATTGTCGTTCCCCGCATAGCTGCAAGCACCTTGACTTTTCGCCACAATTTGTCGTCAATCTTTTCAAGTGTATATGCTGCCATTGTCTCACCCCCCCTTTTTTTTTATGTTAAATAGTGTTAAGTATTAATATAGTGCTTATAGTGTCCATTGTCAACCCCTATCTCATCTTTTTTTCATAAAAAACCCACATCACCATAACCCTTTAATATTATTGCTATAACGTGTAATAAAAAAGGCTGTCAGATGGCGTATATGGGATGCTCTTTTATTGTGAAGGGTAGGGTAAAGGTTTTTTTGCCAGAATATCTGATAATGTGGACATTTGTGAAAGAACTGAAATAAAAATGGGCGCCCGGATGGAATCAGCGTGTATCCAGGCGCCCATTAGACCGCCCGATGAGGTGGGATCGGACGAATTTAGAACGTTCAACTTATGCCATATCGAACGCCCCTTTTGTGGGAGCCCTGGGTGAAGAGTCCAAGGTCCCTACTTCTTTTATATCATGGTTGCCGGCGAGATTCCGTAGCTTTTAGCCAGGGCCTCATTGCCCGGGTAGCTCAACACAGTTTTTAAAGCCTGTTCATAATTGATTCCAGGATGCAAAGATGTATATTTCAAACATAGCTTATGAACCTGGTCACCTGCAGATAGTTTTTTCTGTGGATCTTCTGTGAATAATAAAGGATCTGTACTCATGTCTAATTCCTCCATAAATTTTAAATTGTGAATGTAACTTTTTTTACTCATTTTAGGTACCTCGTTTTCAAAGACCGAGTTGACGCCTGCCTGCTTTTTCGAGCACCGCAACCACCGAGGGTAGCGACCATTTGCGATAATCTACGAATGTTTGCTCAACCACTTCGCCATCAGGCTTCGTTTTTAAAGCCGTTTCCTCAAACAACCAACGATACCGGCCTACAAGCTCACGGGCAACGTCGATTCGACCATTGAATATATTTTCATGTAAATCGTCAAAATTATTCGCCTTAAAACATTGCCTCAATTTGTCAGTAATAATGTCATTATCGTTCTTCAGCATATCTAACTCACCTCCTTTTTTTGTTAGGGGTTATAAGTCAATACAGTTTGATACAGGCCGATTTCAGTAGATAACAGCTATGTTGAAAGCGTATCAGATGAAATGTCCTGCACGTACTGCTTTTTGTGACTGTTGTCACGTCTAATAAAATCCGTTTCCGGTGTTACAGCAATAGTTGTAATCTTTGCATTAATTAAGTTGTGTTTTATCAAAGCTGCTTGCTCCGCCTCTCGGTAATTATCAAGGGCCTTGTCATAGTGAAAAACTAACTTTCCGCTTTGTGTTAAGTAAGAAGTCATGTTAAAGATTCCAATCATCCGCAACGCATTCAGCACCAAGTCCAAATTCCAACTTGCCGGAATCTTTGGCCACAACCAGGGCACCCGCTGCAGCATTGGCAACATCGTCATGACCGTTAGGCGGATGATCGATACTGTCTTTGCCGCTCCGTGCTGTTCTGCGTTCAAGATTTAATATTTGTTTCAGCATTTTTTCATGGTCTAAGAGCTCAACCCGGCCACTGTTAATCAATGGTAGTAATTCACGGTATAAATCTGATTTTGGCATAGGTGCCAACTCATAAGTAATGCCATGCTCTGAAAAGCGCTCCCTGGGCCATTCCCCGCCGTATCTATCGCCGGTGACGGTGTCTAAATGGTATGACTTCAAAGTCTCTGTAAAGTCCTTTGTTACTTGCTCCGGGCTAAAAGGCGGTTTCACTTCCCGGATCAAATCCAGAATACGGGTTTCGCCTTCCGCGTGTGCAATGGATAAAGTCATGCTGTCACGGCTACCACCTGAAGGATCAACAAAGGCCGTGTAAATGTTTTCTGCTATGTATGGCAGTTCATATCGACCGGGAAAGATAACAGCTTCCAGAGCCTCCAGGGTAACATAAGATTCAATGTCACTTCTAAACTCTGCCAGGTAATCCGCGCGAGCGCCCGCAGGATCTTCAACCAAAGCCCTGTTAATCGCTTCCTTGTCAAGAGTCGGGTTCATTGTGCGGCTGTCAGCTTGCCATACAAGTATCTTTGAAGCATCCTTGCCATAGTGCCGCTTGAAGGTTTCGTATAACGTGCCCCGTTTTGCATACGGTGAACTGATACAGATAAGAGGCCCGCCAGTAGACAGCAAACGGCTTCTAAGCGCTCTGATAACCTCTAAATCCGGCTTCTGGCCTTCTATGCTTAGATACGCAACCTCGTCCACGATAGCGGCTATGGCCGTGTAACCCCTCAGACTGCGATAATCGGATGATAGGCAGGCAATGACAATGTTATTTGTCAACTCCACGTCCTCGGCTGTCTCACGTGCCAGATATGGTGATAAGAAACGATTGTTACTAAAGAACGATGACAGATAACCCTTTATGATCCGGGCCTGCTTCTTTGTGGGTGCGACTATCAATATAAAACCACGTTCCCCAGGGGATAGCTCATATTCCTTAAACACAGCCAGATATGTAGCTATGAGCGCCGTTATGAAGGACTTGCCGCCACGAGTACCTATGATTAACCATGCCTCTGAAAGCGCTTCTGTAGGCCATACGGTGCGCCCTGTACATGTTTTATATAGCTCTGTGTCTTTGTTCTCCGGTGGTAGCCCAAAGAATACACGCAGGAACGTGAACCAGGCGCGCCATGTGCCTTGATCTTTAATAAACTGGCCTAACAGCGCTTTATCAGTCAGTGTTTTTATTATGCTCAGATTCTTCATATACCCTTTTTAAATAATCGTTAAGATCCGGTGCTTTCGGTTTGCCTGCCATGCCAGCCAAGGCAGTAAGATCCAGCCTTAAACTATTGGCCATTGGTAAGTAGTGGTCGGCCTCTTGAAACTGGTCATCAAATATCTTACTTGTTTCGTACATTGAGAGCCGGAGGCTTTTATATAGTATCCTTTGGATAAGCATGTCCGTTACAGCATTATTGACACAAACAAAGTCCCGGAGCCGATCCCCCATAGCTATGATTGCCTGGCCTGCTCTCGTTCTTTTGTCCAGCTTATTTATATCTATCTCACAATAAAGCCTATGCTTCGTTTGAGTATTCTGTGGCTTTTTATTTGTTGACTCGTTGTTGACCATTGGTATTTATTCACCTATTATTTCAATTGTTTATATACCGGCACATGTATACTTAGTACAATTGCCTATATTCAAGCATTATGGAGATTTTTAGCCCTGTTTGAGCGCGTCTGCATAAGCATCCAGATCAACCTTATCAAACAGCACCTTTCTCCCCGCCCGCTTCGGTTTCACAGGGAAGGGATTTTCCGCTTTTCGGCTGATCCCGTTTCTCAGCGTTTTTTCAGCCATGCCGATATAGAATGCTGCTGTTGGTACGTCCATTAGTCTCGGCCATGTTCGAATTGTGATTTTTTTGTTATTCATTTTTTTAAATTGCCCGCCTTATTTAGAAATCATCATAGTTTCCTGTATCGTTGCTATATATCAACTTTACGCTTCCCACCTTACCGACTTCTCTAAAGCGTATTTTCTGCACAAAGATTTCTGATTCAAGTAAGTGAAAGTCCTCTCTGAATATACATAACCCATTGTCAGCTTTATTTCTCCAATGTGCTCCGCCTGATATTTCATACATAGTAGGTGGTTGGTAATTACCTTTTTTATCTTTTACAAGGTTTCTCGGATGAGCTATCACCCATACATGAACCGCATTTCTTCTCGCAAACTGTCTGATTTTAGAAAGTGCTTTTGATAAGTATTGCGCTTCTGTCATATTCTCATACAGGTGATCTATCTCGTTCCAGGGATCTATGATAACCCCTTTAATGCCATGCCTGAATATGGCAATCCTGGCTTTGTCGAGTATCTCATCTACCCCCAGCACATCCGTTTTGGGATAAATAAAGTAAAAATAATCCGACATGATTTCTAAAACTTCCGCCACGTCCTCCCTGTCCATCCGCTCTATGTATTTCCCATTATTTGTGAACGGTTTTAAGGCGGTCTTTTCCAAAAGGCTTTTTAAATGTCGCTCTACTGGCCAGTTCTCCGGTGAATAAAAAACAAACCTCCAACCATGTTCTCTAACCATGTTCACAGCGAGGGCATCCATAAAAGTTGATTTTCCGTGCCCTGGTATGCCGGTTATTACTGTAAATTCCCCCGGTTTTACTGTGTAATTTTTATCAAATGTTTTCCAACCTGTACTCAAACCCCTGTCTATCCTCTTATCGTAAAGCCCTAAAACCTCATTTTTAAAATCGCCTGCTTTGAATAATCCCTCCACAGGAAATGGCTTCGCGTTGTTTATAACTTCTCTTAGCGCTTCCCAGCCTTTAGTTTTTAAGACGTCATTGGCATCTTTACAGCCGTTTGGATACTCAACCCTGTAACACTTTTCAGCACCGATACGCCTTGCAAGCTCCTGTTCAACCAGCTTGCCGGGTGCATCGTTATCAACTGCCAGTATGATTTTTTTGTAGTGTTTAAAAATGGATTCTGCGGATTTTAGGAAATCAAACTTAGTTTGAAATTGTTGAGCGTTTGCGCTGGGAGCGCCATCAGGAATGGATGTTACCATATCAAACTTGGCTGTCTGTAATGATAATGTGTCTATTTCGCCTTCCGTGATTATTAATGTATCACCCTTACATTTCGATATTTCATCATAGTTGTATAAACATTTTTCAGCGTTCTTTTCCTGTCTGAAATCTTTGTCATGGGACCTATGCTTTATATTTAC
>JAUWMJ010000100.1 GCA_030613225.1 Desulfobacterales bacterium | reverse complement strand
CATCAAGTTTTGTCTGGTTATCCTCTGCAATCCTTGCAGTCTGTTGCGCCTTTACAATATCCAGGTTTGCCCATGTGGATTCATTGTAAAGAACCTGACTTAAGCTAAGGGCTGCTGTGCCTTGTTTTTCCGCTATTCCCCCCGAAACGACACTGGGGTTGGAATCATCACGAAGCTGCTGGTCAACACCAATGGAAAGCTGGGGAAAAAGATTTGCCCTTGCCTCATCCACCTGCTTTGCTCCGGCTTCAACTCCAAGCTTTGAGGCGCGTATACCAAGGTTTTCAAGAAGTGCTATTTTTGCAGCTTCACTTAATGTCCAGCGTACAGTTGCGCTTTCAGGCTCGTCATTTAACTTTTCTGCTTCAAGCATAACATCGAATGGAGGCGAGATCTGCAGGCGGCGTGCAGTTTCCATATTAATGATCAATCGTCTCCGATCCTCGACAAACACCTTCATGTCCTTGGGATCATCACCAAACAGCACTGCCTGTAAATCCAGAGCCAGACGCCTTGTACGCCGCTGCCAGTTTCCGAACGGGACAGCGGTAGCCAGGGCTCCCTGCTCAACAAGGTGGGATCCTGTCAGGCTGTAACTTGGTAAACCAAGCTCAATAAGGTTACTCAATAATTTGGCCATCTGTGCTTCATCCAGCCGTGGTAATGCTCCGATCAAAACGGCATCTATATCTGATGGCAGGCGGGAAACAAGGTCATCGCCTTTTCCACCATGGAGCACAGGAAATATCTTTATCCCCATCTCAGTGGCTATCTTAGCACCTTCTGTGGCCAGGGCAGGCATCACTTCCATCATCAAAGAATCACTTAAGAGAGCAATGTTTGTGAAATCAACAACTTCACGAAATGTTTTCAGTTCGGTTGCAAGGTCGGCCTGGATACTTATGTAGGCAAGATTATGTTTGCCGGAGCTGTTCCCCTTGTTGGGCGCATTTACCAGGTGATGATTAAAAATTACCGCGGCAAGTGTTGGTTTTGGATGATTTTCCAGGGAGACGGCAACTGCGGCTGAGCCAAATCCCAGGGCAATGACAATATCAACTTCCGGGTCTTTATATAGCTGAGACAAAGCCGATTCGATCCCATTTCGCTGCCAGCCGCCATCCAGTCTTTTGTTCTCCTGTAACCGGACATCAAACTCATTTTTGATCAATAGTTGGATTTCTTTATTGATAAAGCTAATTACCTTGTCCATACGCAAAGAAGGACCATCGGTTACAACACCGACGGTCACCTGTTGCGGTGCACCAAAAGATGGTGTGGAACAAATTAAAAAAAACAGCAGTAAAAATAATAATCGACGCATAAAAATTCCTTTTTTCTAAAGCAAATATAATAAAATACCGTAGCCGTTCACAGGTTCAAAGGTTCAGGGGTTCAAGGTTGCATTCTTGTCCCGGACTGAATTTTGGAGACGTATTTATGTAAGTAGCGTCCGGCTTCGCTTGAAAGCTACGACGAGACAAGCCCGGCTTCGTCATTTCCAATCTGAAAATTGGCGGCGCATTGGCAATTATTTGGCAAACCAGCCTTTTTTACGAGAACTTCGGGTCTTCAATTTTGTCCTTCTCCCTAACCCTGAACCTTGAACCTCTGAACCGTGAACGGTTACTAAAAACCTTTCGTAAAAAATCGTCACTCCGGTGAAAACCGGAGTCCTGACAATCTGTAACCATTTATTATAACTGGATTCCGGCTTCCGCAGGAATGACGAAAAGAGGTATTTTCCGACTCTGTACGAAACTATCAATAGTGTGACGGATTTCACACTTATTATGTGATATATTTCATTGCGCTTACTATTGCCCCGATATATAATCTCCCCAAATTAAATATGGACAACTTTTTACTTGAGAGCCCATAGTTCTTTTTAACTCTATGAATATTGAATACATATTATATCAGCCAAACCGTTATTCCAGCGCGGGCGGAAATCCATAAAAATCCTTTTCCTCGATCTGATGGGGGAAAGGGATTATAGATTCCTTCGCCTGCCACGGACTACGCCGGAGTTTGCAGGAATGACAGAAGTTTGAACTGTATCGATTGTTACAAAAGCTTTAAAAACACCTTGTTCTTTGTCTCTTTTATGGTTAGAAAAATCGTCGCCGGGTTTTAGATTGACACCAAGATCTTAATTAAATATAATCTCCCGGTCAAGATGGCTGAAAGAAAGTAGTTATAAAAAACTCAGCCACAAATAACTAACCCGGAAATGGTGTATAAGGAGGAAAAATGAAGCGTAATCAAGCTGCAACAATAATTTTATTTTTAACAATCGCCCTCTTAATGGCGGGCTGTGCCTCAGGGCCGGTAGTTGAACGTAAAGCTGTGGATACGACCATTGACCTTAGCGGACGCTGGAATGATACCGATTCAAGAATGGTATCTGAAGAAATGATAAAGGATTGCCTTAACAGGCCATGGCTGGAAAGATTCAAAATAAAGCATGGAGGGGAGATACCCACGGTTATAGTTGGTCGTGTTAAAAACAGAAGCCATGAACATATCAATGTGCAAACATTTGTTAAAGATCTGGAAAGAGCTTTAATCAATTCGGGACAGGTTCAATTCGTGGCATCAAAGGGAGAAAGGGCAGGAATACGCGAAGAACGCAAGGATATGGCCAAACATGCTTCGGATGAAACCATGAAAGGCCCGGGCCAGGAGACAGGTGCGGATTTCATGCTGATTGGAGTTATTAATACAATTCGGGATGATATTGGCAAAAAGGCTGTAATGTATTATCAGACCAATCTTGAACTGATAAATCTTGCATCCAATATTAAGGTATGGATCGGAGAAAATAAAATTAAAAAACTGATTAAAAAGAAAAGTGTGAAATGGTAGGATGCTAAAATGATTTTATCGATACAAACAACTAGAATAAAACTTTTACGTCTTTTGCTGTTGTTGTTCCTTGGAGCTATGATTTTTTCATGCGCTCCTAAAGTCAAGCATTATCCGCTAATTAACCAGTGCCTTTCCAATCAAAATTATGATCAGGCACTACAGGTTATTAAAAACAATAAAGATGCTTACCCTAAGCGAAATGCGGCTCTCTACTATATGGAAGAAGGAATCCTTGCCCATTTTGCTTTACGCTATAAGGAAAGTAATAAAAGCCTTTCCAGGGCGGAGCAGATTATGGACGAGCTGTATACCAGATCAATTTCAAAGCAGACAGCTTCTTTTTTAATCAATGACAACACGATACCATACAGGGGAGAAGACTTTGAGAGTGCGATGGTCAATCTTTTCATGGCCTTAAACTATGTTGGACTTGGTCTTAAGGATGAAGCTCTTGTGGAAGCCAGAAAAGTAGATAACAAATTAAACATTATAAACAGCCGTTACTCTGAAGATAAAAAAAACGTTTATAAAGAAGACGCTTTTATTCGATTTCTGATGGGAGCCCTATACGAAGCCGACGGAGAGGACAATGACGCATTTATATCTTACAGAAAAGCCGAAGAAATATACAGGACAGACTACCGGCAAAATTATGGTATTGCCCCGCCGGTTTTATTAATTGAAAACCTTCTTTCTTCCGCTAAGGCAATGGATTTTCAGGAAGAGCTAACGGAAATACAGGGACAATATTCGGATGTCACTTTCAGGGCTCCGGCCGAAAAAAAAGAAATGGCCGAAATCTACCTTATTCACTACAACGGTTTAGGACCTAAAAAAGTTGAAAAACGCTGGGTAGTCCCGCTGCCTGATGGATATCTTGTCAAAGTAGCTTACCCAAAATTTAAAAAAAGATACTACGAGATTGTCCGTGGTGTTACTACACTGAAGAACTTAACATCCGGAGTCTCTTACGAGTTTTCGACCATTTTAATGGAAAATATCGGTTCCATCGCTGTTAAGAACCTTGAAAATCGAACCGGTAGAATCAAAGCCAAAGCCATTGCCAGAGCAACAACCAAATACCTTGCAACAAAGGCTGCTTCCAAGATGGCCAAGAAGGAAGGAGGATCCATAGCCGGTCTGCTGGTTCAGGTGGCCGGCAATGTTGCCAGTGCTGCAACGGAACAGGCTGATATTCGTCACTGGAGGTTATTGCCTGCTGAAATCAGAGTAGGCAAAATAGCGGTTCCGCCCGGAGAGTATGAGGGAAGAATAAGTTTCGCCAATGCGTCCGGAGCCATAATTACCTCAAGAGAAATTGAACCTTTTACTGTTGAAATGGGAGAAAAGAAGTTTATTACGTACAGAACACTGAATTAATAATGAATTCGTCAGGTTTAAGTTAAAAGAAAGAGGGTTGATATGAATCGATTGTGGATACAATTAAAACTAGCAATTATATTGCCTGCAATTTTTTTTCTGCTATTAACGGGCTGCGTAGCTGACAAACAGCAAACAAAGATTCCGGCTCAAGAAATACAAGGAAGAGCCGACCGGGCATTTGATGATTTATCTGCTCAGGAAACAGGACAAAGAAGACCTTCTTCTTTTAAAGAAAAAAGAAATGAAAGTCCTTCACAGCAACATGAAGTAAAATCGAAACCGTCTACTGTTAAGACCAAAAAAGGGAAACGGCCTGACTGGGTGGACGGAGAAAGCAGCAAATACCCATCTTCTTTTTATATGACAGGTGTCGGTTATGCTCCAGACCGTCAAACTGCAGAAAATAAAGCAAGGGCGGAAATATCTAAAATATTCTATAGTGAGATAGATGCAAGTAACCGTGTATTAGAGGAATATTTAGAGACAACATATAAAGGAAAATCAATTATAAAATCAGGTATCAGCATCAAAGATATAACCAAAGTCTCAACCCAAAAAGTTCTTTCCGGTGTATCAATCGCCCAGGTTTACCTGCAGAACAAGCCGGAGAAACTTTTCTATGCCCTTGCCATACTGGACAGGGCGCAATCGAAAAGAATACTCAGACAGAAAATTGAGCAGCTCGACGGTGATATACAAAAACTTTTTGCAGATAGCCAAATAGAAAAAGATAAACTTACCCAAATAAAATATCTTAACACCTGTATCGAAAAATATATTATAAGACAGGTATATAATGCTGAACTTCGCATTGTGAACCGATCAGGAGAGGGCATACCTCCGACAGTCAGATTCACTGAAATCAAAAAACAACTGACAGACATTTTACTCAGGGACTTTCTGATCGCACTTTCTGTCAAAGGTACCAGATCCTCGGATATCAGGGAAGCTTTGGTTGAAGCCTTAAATAAAAAAGGATTTTCCGTATCAGATGATTTTGCAAGTGCCAGTGTTGTGGTCAGGGGTAATGTAAATATCAGGCCCTTTGAACAAGGATCTTCAGAATGGAAATTTGTCCGGTGGAAAGCATATTTCGACCTGGTTGATAAGCAGGGCGGAGCTGTATTCGGCAGCATTAAAAAAACAGGCAAAGAAGGACACTTAAATATTTCCCAGGCAGAAGAACGAGCTGTTCGAAAAATAAGAAAAATTCTTGCAACAGATATTGCTGATGATATAACCAAATATATTTATTCTCAGGGAAAGTAATGAATGACCAATTTGAAAACTCGTTAAGTTGTTGTTTTCACATAAATATTAACAAATCGTTAATTAATTGTACTCTCAGAAAATAAAAATTTGCAGCATGTTGATAATATTGTATTTTTATACTACTCAACCAATCAACAACTCAACTACTTAACGATATCTGAAGTAATTGATAAAATAATTTATTTAGCCTAAAACCTGATGAATTTAGCTTTACAGATTCATCAGCAGATCAAAACGAAAGGAGGTGAAAGGCGATGAACAAATTTAAATTGAGTTACCTGTTATTGCCGACTGTTATTGCTGCTTTGTTTTTGATTGTCAGCGCCCAGGCTTTTGCCTTTACACCCAAGGAGATTTACCAAAAGACAGGTCCCGGGGTTGTACTTATCTTAGCATCAGAAGGTTCCAGGATGGGCAGTGTTGGTACAGGGTCAATCATAAGGGAAGACGGCCTTATTATAACTAACGCTCATGTTTTTACAAAGCCTGGTTCTTCAAGACTGAAATCTGATATTGCGATCTTTTTGAAACCTGACAGGGTGACCGGAAACAATAAAAAAGATCTCTCTCAAAAATATAGGGGCAGGATGGTATCATACAATATACCATTGGATCTTGCCCTTGTTAAAATATTGGATATTAACAAACCACTTACCAGAGTTGATTTTGCCGATGCTGAGAATGTCGGTATTGGTGATCAAGTTTATGCAATCGGACATCCCGAACAAGGCGGCTTGTGGAGTTTGACGACTGGAGTTATCAGTGCTTTCCGTGTGAATTATGGCGGAGTACCCGGTAAGGATCTTTTCCAGACGGATGCAAGTATCAATCGTGGTAATTCAGGCGGTCCCCTTTTAGATGAAGAAGGAGTTATGGTTGGAATTAATTCCCTGATTGCAAGAAAGGCTTCTGACGGTTTAACAATTACAGATGTTAATTTTTCTATAAAGTCAAGTGTTGCTATTAAGTGGTTAAACAGTTTAGGCTACCACTTTACTGCAAAAAGACAGACCGTTGCAGTCGCTCCGGAGCCTGTCAAAGAAAAGACTGTTCAGCCAAAAGAGACTACTCCGGCTCCCAAAGCCGAACCTGTTAAAGAAAAACCCCGCGAGAAAGCAATGGTAAGACCGGAACCTGTTGAAGAAAAACCGGTTCAACCTCAGCCCAAGACAGTTCAACCCGAAAAACCAAAAGATAAACCGGACAAACTTGGCACCGGCAAAATACTTACCAGGAAAAAACCGTATAAATTGACCGGGTTGCTAAGAGACATGCAGGAAATGGAAGATATGATGGATGATATGAAGGGAAAAGTCAGAAAATATAAAAAAAATAAAAACTAAGGAGGGAATCATGAAAACAAAACAATTATTTGTGCTTTTTATCACTTTGTCAATGGGAATCCTGCTGGTTGCAGGCTGCGCAACAAGTCCTAAACCGAGCGCCGACCCGGCTTCAATGGGACCGGCCTGGGTTATGAAGGGTGGTGGTGCTTTTGATGTGGAAAAAGGGAAAGTTTTCTACGGCGTAGGTATTGCTTCCGGCATCAAGAACAAAGCTCTTTTAAGGCAAACTGCCGAGAACAGAGCCCGTGCTGAAATTGCAAAAACCATGGAAACTTATGTGGCAACCCTTTCAAAAGACTACATGGCTTCTACAACTGCAGGCGACATGTCAAAATCTTCGGAAGAGCAGCATGTTGAAACAGCTTTGAAAACCTTCTCAAAGACAACTCTTCATGGTGCGACAATCGTCGACCGGTGGATGGATCCCTCAGACGGGTCTTTGTATGCTCTGTGTGAATTAGATCTTTTCTCTTTCAAAGAAGCTCTCGATAATTACAAGGAGCTCGACAAACAGGTTAAAGACTATGTAAGAGATAATGCCGAAAAACTGCACGGTGAGATGGAAGAGTTAGAAAATTAATAAAACTTTTTTCCAGGCCACCAATCGCATTCCTGCGATTCGGTGGCCTGGAAACCTTATCGAGTGCCTACCTCATTTCTTGCCTGAAACAAACCAGAGATATAAAAACTGAGTAACCGTTCACTGATTCCCCGCTTCCGCTTCGCTTCAGACGGGATTTTTGACAGGATTTCAAGGTTAGATTCTTGTTCCCAGACTCTATTTTAAAAACGTATTAATATGAGTGGCGTCCAGCTTAGCTTGAAAGCTATGCCTAGACAAGCCCGGCTTCGTCATTCCCAATTTGAAAATTGTAGGCGCATTGGCAATTATGTGGCAAAACCAGCACTTTTTTCTATAACTTCAAATCTTCACTTTTGTCCTTGTCCCTAACCCTGAACGTTGAACCTTGAACCTGTGAACGATTACTTGCTTTTTATAGCTTTACTTACCCGTTTTTTCCTGCTATTTTTCAACAATACCATCTATTTTACAGGAGTTCTCCTTTATTTTGAATAAAATCGGAATCGTAGTAAAAGCAGATAAAAAAGCTGCAAAAAAAGCTGATGAGCTTGAAAAATGGCTTCGTACTAAAGAAGTTGAAATTATAAGGAAAGAAAGCCTGCCACCTGGCCGTCAGCATTTCACAAAATCAGTATCTTTTGCCCCTCCTGATTTGTTTTGTATTTTTGTTCTTGGCGGAGACGGAACATTTTTAAGCGCGGTTCGATGGATTGGCGACCAGGATATTCCGATCCTTGGAGTTAAATTTGGTGAGGTCGGTTTTTTGGCGGAAACAGTTGAAGAAAACCTTTTTTCTGTAGCTGAATCGATTTTAAATAATGACTTTACCACACAACCCAGAATGCGACTTCTTGTGAGCGTTACCCGGGCAGGACAAAAAATTGCCGAAGAAACCGTACTGAACGATGTCGTAATTAATAAAGGTACTCTGGCCAGGCTTGCACATATAAAAACATATATCGATGATCATTATCTGACTACTTACCGGGCGGATGGACTTATTGTATCAACTCCAACAGGTTCAACTGCATATTCACTGGCTGCCGGCGGCCCAGTTATACATCCTTCAGTACCTGCAATAATCATGACCCCGATTTGCCCTTTTACCCTTACAAATCGCCCTTTGATCATCTCTGATTCGGCAACAGTAAA
>JAUWMJ010000042.1 GCA_030613225.1 Desulfobacterales bacterium | reverse complement strand
AAAATAATCTTTGTGGGCAACAAAGCCTATGCCATATCCTTTTCGGTGAAAATCTATCTTATCAGGTAAAATAGTAGGCAGATCTTTTAATCTCATTACATGCGAATTTATTATCTTCATAGCCCTGGGGATATTAAACTTCTGTGGGAAAGAATAATTAGCATGATGGAGATGTTCCATCCAGAGGGATTCCATGAGCAGGTCTTGTGGAGAGTCGTCAGCCCTGGCAAATTTAAGTACAAGCAATCGGTTTCCACAATCAAGCGGCACAGCGAGACTCCTTCCGATAAATACAGGTCGCATAGAATTTGTGAATTATTGCCCGAAATTTCCTGCCAGCTCACAAGTGGTATGTGCTTAATATCGGCATCCTTTATGTTGGGCCCACTGATATTTAAAGGAAAAGCCCCCAGCGTTTCAGCACATGCCCTGTGCGCATATCCTGTGGTTGTTTTCAGGACGTTTTTCAGGGAGGAAAGAGCCATTTCGGCCAGGTATTTTTCATCGGAATGGATGATAATGGCCCCAAGTGTTTCAGCAGCCTGTCTGAAAATAAAAAGGCCCTGTCTTTGTCCGGAATATTGAGGATCTTTAAGAAGGTCTTGTATGGTTAATATGGTTTCCTGATCAATTATGCCGGGATTACTTTGGGCAAGGCTCTGCAAGTGATATACCGCAAAATATTTTGTATAATAGTCGCTGACCTTATCTTTAATTTCTTTTTCCGAAAGCGCCTTTAGACGTTTTACATTGATGTCTTTTATATGTTTGGCAGAAATATCGGAGCTTTTCATATGAGCCAATTTCAAAACGCCCCCTTTCGCTCAATATCGGCGTCAGGCTTAAATTTTGGCACTTTAGTGACACGAAGTGAAGCATCAGCGCTAACCTTTAGCGCTATCCTCGAAATACTACATGTGTGGTTAATCCGCCTCAGGCGGATCGCCTTCCTTGATCTTGAATAAAATTGAACATTTTGAAACAGCCTCATATTTCAGGAAATTTTTTGTAGATAACCCTTAAGTTGTGTAAAATTGTCCGGGTTTCCTACTAGGAGATGTTGTTTAATTCTTTCCCCGTTTAAATGTTCGTTAAGAAAAAATTCACTCCCATCGGTTTTGAAAATTTTTCCTCCCGCGGCTTCAATAATTACGCGGGCAGCAGCAAGATCCTGGAAGGATTCATTGGTAATAACAGCAGCATCGGCACGACCCATGGCAATATAGCAAATATGAGCGCTGGTGCATCCTAACGCCCTGATTTTGCCAGGAAAAGAAGAAGTGTAATTATTGTGAAATCTTGAGTAGGTTAAAAGAAGGCTCTCGTCATTGAACGCCTCTGAACTTGAAATGCGTATCTTTTCGTTTCCTCGGAAAGCCTCTTTGCTAGCCTGGGCATGAAAAAGATCGCCGGTTGCAGGCATATAGAATGCACCAAAAACAGGCCAGAAGTTTTCAATAAGTGCCAGAGACATCCCCCATATTGGAATTCCAGCCTGAAAGTTGGCAACACCATCTATTGGGTCAAAAATCCATAAATACCTGCTTTCCTCATGGGAGTAATCCGTATGTTCCAGGTTATCCTTGAAGACAAGATGCTTCGGGAAATGAGAGTGGAGCTGATTGCAAAAAAACTCGGTCAGATTAAGTTCGGCTTCTGTGACAAGATTCTCATCGAATTTAATATTAGGTTTACCTCTGCCATAATAAGAAAGCGCTTTTTCTCCTGAGTTATGAATCACATCCATCGCAAATTGGATCAAATCTTCTATCCCATGAGTTTTTTTTGACACTATTTACCTCCTTTTTTTATTCTTTAGCTTTTTCAAAGATAATAACCGGCTATGTTTAAAGTACCAGCCAGAGAAACCCATTCTTCTTTTTCACGTATCTCTATCACTTCAAAACCTGATTCGACCATCTTTTCAGCGACTTTGTCCTTGTTTTTATCTATTATACCTGAGCAGATAAAGATACTTTTCTTTTTGAGAACACTTTTTACAGTGTCGAGCAAAACCATGATCGTCTCTTTTAAAATGTTGGCAGCTACAAAATCAAACTTTTCATCGACTTTATCCGTAAGATTACCGGTCATTAATTTAAAATTTTGGCTGTCTATTCCATTAAGCAATAAATTCTTTTTAGCAATATCTATGGCAACTTCATCATTATCTATACCGCAGACCTTTTGAGCGCCGAGCTTTGCTGCCGCAATCATCAATATACCGGAACCGGTTCCGATATCTAAAAAATTATCACCTTTTTTTATATATTTTTCTATCATCGATATACATAACGTTGTTGTCGGATGCGTACCTGTTCCGAAAGCCATTCCCGGATCAAGCTCAATAACAATGTCATCCGGATTAGCATCATAGTCCTGCCAGGAAGGTTTTATAACTATTCTTTTGGTGATTTTGAGCGGATGGAAAAATTCTTTCCATGATTCAGACCAGTCCTGTTCATCGATTGTACGGCAGATACTTTTGGAGGAAATACCACATTTCTTTTCAAGTCCAATTAGCTTTTCTTTTATAATCTTAAGATTTTTCGGGCTTTGTTTGTTTTCAGGAATGTAACCGGTCACTGCAATATCAGCCAGCCTGATCTCATCTGTATTTTCCCATTTTTCAACCGGTTTAATGTCAGGATCTTCTACAACAACCCCTTTAAGTCCTAAATCATAGAAGATGTTTGAAATAAGATCTGTGGCTAATTCTTTGGAAGTACAATCAAAAATTACTTTTACTTCGATCCATTTCATACATGATTCTTACAAAAAAATTGATAAGAAACTGTTCTTATAATGATAATAAGCGGGTTTAGTAAAATATGGTTTAAAAAAATCATACTTTTATCGAAAAAGTGTATATCGAATTGGTTGATAATAATGTGAGTTTTGCCAACTTTTTTTATAGGCTTTATTCATACGATAAACTGCATAAAAAGAAACAAGGCCTTTCAGAGATAAAAAAGACTTCATCATCCTGTAAAAAAAAATAAAGGGAGAATAAATCTTACTTTTTATAAAATTATTCCCCCAGTATATTTCATCATCATCAGTTCCATGAAGTTCGTGAAGAATATGAGAAAATCTGTATTTTATCCAATCCTCTGGGAAATCAGTAAATCTTAGTCTACCTTCTGCATTTAAACGATTAAATAAGTTTGAACCCGGTATAGGAGTTAAAATGGATACTTGCACAACATCAACACCAGCTTTTATAATAAAATTACTTAAATCCTTATAATAATCTTTTTTTTCAAAATCATTACCAATAACAAAAGCTCCCAATACGCCAATCCCATATTTATGAAATCTATCAATAATTCTTTTGTAATTTTCTACGCCAACTTTAAGATTAATACCTTTCTTCATTTTATTAAGGCTTTCTTTACTAGTTGACTCAATACCTACAAAAGCATACATACATCCACTTTTTGCCGCATATTTGAGTATATCTTCATTTTCTCCCGTGTTGATGGAAGTCTGCATCCACCATTTTTTTTTCATATTCCTTTGGATCATTCCTTGAAATAATTGGACAGCCTTTTGTTCAGATTTTTTGCCATACCCCACAAGATTATCATCTAGAATAGCAATGTACTCATTATCTATTGTTTCTAATTCATCTAAAATATCTTCAGTCCTTTTTTGTCTAAACTCTTTTCCAAGATAACGGGTAACAGAGCAAAAATCACAATTAAAAGGGCAGCCTCGAGATGTTTGTATCACTCCCCAGAAATATTCAGGGCTGAAGAGATCACGTCGTGGAACTATATGATGATCTTTAAGATTAACTATTGGTCCTACATACTTTTGTTTTAATTGATTATGCTCAAAATCATCAATGACTTTTCTCCAGATCAATTCTGCTTCTCCAATGACTACTGAATCAACATAATTAATAGCTTCGTCAGGAAGTACAGATGCGTGGATTCCCCCCAATATTACTTTGATCCCTTTTTTTCGATAAATATTTGCAATTTTATAAGCTCGATTAATATTTGTAGTAAAAGATGTAATTCCTATTAAATCAGCTTCTTTATATTTAAACTCTTCGATATTTTCATCAATAATTTCAATGTCCCAATTATCCGGTGTTAGAGCAGCTACATAAGCAAGACTAAGAGGTGGAAAGGTGGAAAACTTACTGAGAAGAAAACCACTTCTTTGTCCTGCTGGATTGATTAAAATAAGTTTTTTAGGCATAAATTTTTATTTGTATCTGAAAAAATGTGAGTTTAGGTTTAATTACCGTATTAAAGATTTGTACAAAATGTTTCTCAAAATGTTCAGGGAAAACGCCCCGTTCTAGTCAAAACCCAAATTTTATTAGGAATTAGACCGGACACCAATGAAAATCTTATATATTAAGCAAACCTCAAAAGGCGATCAATATATCTGAAATAATTGTCTGAAGCCTGTGTTTTTAGAATCCAAAGATTATATGTTTTTTCATAGGAAATATCCTTATGCTTTGCATATGCAGCAGGAAAGAGAAGTATGGCTGTATTCTCTTGATTTATCTTTTCGGTAAGTAATGAAAGCATTCCGTTTAGCGTTTCTCTGGAAAGATCATCCGGATCCAGGACAATGATCTTTATGTGGTTAGTAAGATCAGACAGGTTTAAACCAATATCTGATATATTTACCATAGCAACTGCTTTGAGTATATTGTTCTTTTTTAATGAAAACAAAAGTCTTTGCCTTTTAAACCCTAGTTTTGGATATTCTTTTGCAAGTTCATCAAAATCAGCCATTCCAGGTTCAAGGTCCAATGCAGGCATCATGAGTCCACCTGACTCGTGTTCATAAAAATTTTCCAGTTCTACGAGTTCTTCGTCCCGGGTTTCAGTCAGCTGCCACGGCTCTGATAACCTTTTCTTTATACCTGATATGTTTTTATAATGGAAATAGGCAAAATCATCCACTGAACATTGTTTTGGATCTTTAATATATCTGGCAGCTCCTCCAAAAACACGGCTTGGGAATTTATTATCGGGCCTGTAATAACATATGAGAAAATTCATATGGAGGGAATGAAGCCTGTGGCAGTTATATGTAAAGTCCCCGATCTGATCCAATACAATCAGCCCTGCTTTATTCAGAGCTGACTTCCTGGCAGCATGGTGGTGAATTAACCATGTATTTCCATAAAAGCGTAACATGGCCATATGTCCAAGAATACGATTCTTATCCTGATATATGAAATGTCGGGCAATATTCGGATGCTGGGTATAAAGTTTTTCATAAGTATCTTTGATTTGCCCTTTATTTTTTTGAATAAATTCATATTTGCTCGGATAAATAAAACCGGTTTCAAAAAAGAAGTCCCACAGGGCATCCATATCCACCCTGTTGCAGACATAGGAATTACCTTCTTTTGCCTGATGCAAAACAGATAAAAGTTTCATGTTATCTTCAAGCAGCATGTCTAATACGGCAATACCGCATTTGACCCGTATACCTCTATGGTCTCCGCAGGAAATTTGTCTATATAAAACTTGGGCTTTACATTTGATCGTTGACTTTTCTGCGAAGTTAAGCTCCAGTTCAGGTATGATCATTCCGGGTAAAAGCACAGCACTATTCTCGTCTTCTTCTGCTGAAAAACCGGACCCCGATATATCTATGGCTTTTAAAGTCACCAATTTTTTTGTAAAAGGGTGCCTGAAAATAATATCAGGTGAAGGTATTATTTTCTGTCTCTTGCTGCGGTGATCTTTCTGCTGATATCTTTGTATCTGGTGCTCAATAGGTTCAAGAACATATTGCCTCGTTTTATGCCCCCCGGTATTTTTAAGTATTTTGCATTCCCCTGCATATAATGTTTCACTCTCGCTAGATAAGATAATATTCACATTAAGATTCTTATCAAGCCATTGAAAGGTCTGGGGAGGTACTGTTGTTAGTTCGACACAGAAAGAAACAGCATTAAAATCTATGAGAGAGCCATAAAAAAAAGAACTGTTTTGAATAAACTGAACAGTTATCCCTTCACATGAATGCCTTGCTACTTTTCGAGAACTGATTTCATAACATGTTTCAGGCAGCGTAAAACTTATTCCCTCATCATTCATACTGGATACTTCCGGTGTTACTGAAAGAAGTTTTGTACCATCTAAGACAAAAAAATTGTTGAATTTATATGAATGTAACTTCTCATTAATTCCATATGTTTCCACCCAAAGGCAATCCAACTGATTCCCTAAACAGGGCTTCGGTCTGGCGTGAAAAGAAATAGACAGGTCATATTCTTTGTGTTTGAAATTAATAAGAATAGTGCCATCCTGAAAATTTGTGAAATTGAGTTTATTGACCAGGTATTCTTTGCTGAGCTGTTTGCCTGTTTGATTATTACTTGCTTCAGTGCTTTGCTGTTTGGCCTGGAAAATTTCTTCTTTTTCCTGCACATTGACTTCCATGTTTGTATCGAGAATTTGAACATTTTTTTTGTAAGCTCTTTCTGTCATATTCACCTCATACGTAAAAAACTAAAAAAAAGTATTGTCTATGCAGATAATATGAAACGCGCTGGACATCAGATGCATAAGCCACGAAAATCGAGAATCATATTGATCCCGTGGAGGATGTCTATTTAAACGCGTCGGTTTCTTTTAGCTCACCCAAAATACAATGATGGGCGTCGATGCGTATATCAATCTGTTCATATTCCAGATCATATTGCCGGTTCCTCAATTATTTTAGGGTCTGTTTTAAGATCTAATCGAATCGATTCTTCTTCGCCTTCCATTATATAGCTGCGATCATCCATTTGATGTGTATTCCCTATCTTCCATTTATTGATGGCGTCGTAAAAAGTCTCATCTACTGCGTTGTAGCGGTTTTTCAGGAACTCGACATACTGTATGTATTGTCTCGTCCCTGAAAAACCACTACGCCTTTTTATCCCGCTGATTTTTAGCGGGGGTATATGAGCATTTTTACTTAGGGCTCGCGAAAAAATAACTTCACATTTTATGCACCCCAAGGGCATTTGCTTCGCGGCACATCCCGGAGTCAGGCCATCTTTGTCCGATCCTCAACTCCAAAATCCTCGAAATAGCTCGCTATTCCTGTGGTTTTGCAGCCTCGGATCGAACAAAAATGACCTAAATCCATGTGCCTAAAATGTAAACTTATTTTTGCGCGAACCCTTGGCCATACGGCGCTTATTCAAAGGCTTTTTACGAAACCGTCTAAATCGGACTTTGTATGAATTCATCATTTATTAAAAGCGGTGAATTCTTTTTTTAAATAACCATAGTCATGTACTCTTCCATGTCGATTTCTTCATAATACGAGATGTCCGGCAGATTCAGCGCCTTTTTTGAAAAATCAAGTACTTTGGAGTAATCAAAGAATAAATCAGTTTTATCGTAGTAGGTTGCAAATATTCTCTTTGGCCTAAATTCCTGGTAGCTACATGAAGTCGTTGGCAAGGGAATACTGTTTGGCGAAATAAAATTTTGTATATCCTGATCATTGTATTTGATTAAAGGCTTATATATGGTCGGACCTCTTTTAAGCTTTAGCAGAGGATAAAACCGCTGGGCTGTTTCAATGAATCTCTCATCAGAGCTTTTCCCCTGTAAGGAACTCGAATAACTTTTATCAAGAAAAGTTGCTCTTGATATATGTTCGAGTGTTGCACTCACAAGGTCCCAAAGAGAATAACTCATTATTATCACAATCGAATTCCAATCCGAAATCATCCGGTTTAATTGAGATACGAGAACTTTTTTTTTCATTTGGATACAGGTCAAACAGGGACTCTGTCCTTTTTTTAACGCTTCAGCTAAACATTCATCTGAAACCGGCACTTTGTGCCAAATGATGCTTACATTCTTTTTGTGCCAGTATGAATCAATTTTTTTTACGTCTCTATCCGAATATACATTAGCGGGAAAAAAAACTCCGTGCGCTTCATAGCTAAAATCAAATTCTTCAGCGGCCTTCTGAATAAGGTATAAAACTACAGATGAATCCTTGCCACCCGAATAGGGTATCATCACTTTTTTATCAGACAAATCTTCCAATATAGCCTGGTTGTCTGTCTTCCAGGTGGAATAATTTAAGCGAGATTTCATTTATAGACTCCTTTTATCTTAATATCAAGGTAACATGACCTTTAAAAATATCATTTTCGAGTTTGTCTGGATGGACCCCTATGATAAAATATTATAAAGAGGTATCATGTGAGTTCTTTCTCCTGCAACTTGTATTGAATACGAATGATTAAAAAGGTTGCCCATATAGGCAGCCCCTTTGTTCCATGATATTTGAGACGGGCAAATATGGCCTCAAGCCCTAATGTAGTATTGGATTATTTATTTTTCCGGAAGCCCCTAAGTTAAGCGCATAACTTATAACCGGCTTATAAAGTGGAAAATTTCATTAGCAACCTCTAAAGGTATCTCAAACTGAATTGCATGAGCACTGTTAAAACTGACAAGTCTGTTCTGATTTCCTTCAGAAAACATATGACCCATAAACTGCTGAAACTTATTATTATCCACAATTCGGTCATTTTTAGCAAGAATCGCCAGAACAGGGAGGATGTTCTGGAGCATTGCACTCCAGGAAAGCTCCTGAATCTCATCCATAATGCTTACTGTTTTCAGTGTGACCATTGTTGTTTTCAGTTCATCATTTTCAATAAAATCAAGCCATTCTTCTTCTAATGTAAAATCGATTGCTTCCAAGGGGATTGGAATACAGGCATGATTTCGGTCAGGTTTGAGTTTGAATTCAGATATCATATCAAAAACGATTTTTTCTGAGATACTAATGACTGATCTGAAACGCTCGTTCCAGAAAAAACCGGGAGTTAATAAAATAAGGCTGGTAAGTGTATTGCCCGATCTGGTAGCCGCAACAGATGCGTACTGGCACCCTTGACACCATCCGGCAAGATGAACTCGCTTAAAAGATCGTTTCAAAAATTCAATATGTTTTACTACATCGCCGATTACCAGCTCAACTGAATCAAGATCTCCACGTTTTTCATTCAAACCGGAACCGCGCCGGTCAGCAGCAACAACTGTTATATCTGTCGACATTGCCCGCAACTCTTTTGCCAGCGGCGCCAGCCAGCCTGAATGGCCCATGCCCCCATGCAAAATAAGCAAAACGTCTTCACCATCCGTTTTACCCCATACGCGGTAATTGATATTATACCTGTCAGGCATTTCCAAGGCAAGAACGTCAGGGCTACCATCGTCAGGAGTATAGGGCATCCGGCACTGCATGCCGAATCCGATGTTCCAGTTTTCCACAGGTGTTAACCTAAGGCCCCGAACATTTTTCAGGTAATAGGGGTAACTTAAATCCAGCATGCCATTTCGACCAAATTTCAGGATCGGATCAACCGGCTCCCTTTCCACCAGGTAGTCTCCAAAAGCTCCTTGCTGTGCAATAAGGTTTTCTCCGGCTGCATGCGCAGGAATTAGCGCAGCTCGTGTTAGCAGCGATGTTTCACCGACATGGCAACCAATTATTATAGGCCAACCCAGTTTTTTCAACTCTTTAATCATTCTGAGCGTCCTTATAATACCGCCAACTCGCGAAATCTTTATATTAGCTATGAAGTTTCCTGGCAGATTTATATAGTGTGATAAATCATCTAATGTACACAGGCTTTCATCCAGTATAACAGGTAGTCCAGTAGCAGTGCTGACCTGGCTTATGTCTTTAGCATCACAGGCACCGACAGGCTCTTCTATAGCAAATACTGGACCATTCAATGCTTTTAAATAATTTATAGCCTCTTCAGGACGTCCCGCCCATAAATTATTAGCATCCAGGCGAATACGCACATCCGGGACGTTGTGCTGTTTACATAAATTTTCAAGAATCTCCAGCTTGGCTCTATCCTTTTCCAGTTTGCCGTTTATCTTGATTTGAAAATCTGAAATTCCACGGATAAGATACTGATCTGCCAGATTTGTAAATTTCCATATTTTATTATCTCCCAGCACAGCAGTGTAACGACCACGGCGTTCGTAGCCATCCATACCGAGTAACGTTTCAACGCTGCAGTTCTTCTCCCGGGAAAAAAGATCCAGTAATGCCATTTCTGTTGCACACCAAGCCGACGGATATCTATCTATCAGGTTGCTGTTTTTTTTCACCCACTTTTTTACATCTTCGAATGTATTGAAATGTACTTTTCCGGCTGAAAACATATCCTGTACCCACAGGACACTCGATTCCAGATCATCACCGGCTACATAAGATCTAGGACAACCTTCGCCGTAACCTGTAATTCCTTTTCTTTCCGCCTTAACCCAGACGCTTTCTCCCTCATTTCTGGTTGCCCCAGCATGGCGAACTGTTGCTTTTAATCTTACACAGAGAGGTTGTACTTCAATAAAAATTGTTTGTTCATTCATGCTGTTTTATCCTGTCGCCCATGCAAAGAGTAATCTGCATAATCTGTTTTAATTGCATTACAAAATGGTACACTGATAATGTTTAAAATTTTAATATAACACCATTTTCAATATAACACCATTTAATTGATAAGAACTCGCTTTTAAAAAGCAGATGAAGCGATAGTGCCGAATTGTTTGTCACTATCGGCAGGACTGTAAAATATGGGATGAAACTCCAACGCCGATGTTAAAGCTACAATTAGCGCAATCAAAGCGGCATGTCAACTCCAGGGAATTGCTGAATTATCATATATTCCGTGAAATTTTGGCACAGGTGACCATGGCACACCATAAATTTAAGGCCAATTCTTTGTCTGTATAATGAAAAATTATTTTTGTTTCAATCCGCCTCAAGGTTTTCTATTTTTGTTATTTATCTTTATATCTTATTATGATAAAAAATCTATAGAGAAGATTATTTTTCAAGTGCTGTTTCAAAACTTTATTTTCGCTCATTTTAAAATATTGTGATAAATTTATCATATCTCTTTTTAATTGAATAAAATGGATAAAAAAACACCTATTTACAACAGTCGCCTCATAAAAGTTTATTTAGAGTTCATCGGCAAGTATTATCCTGAAATAGATACAAACTTTCTCCTGGAATACGCTAAGATGACCAAATATGAGGTGAATGACACAGGGCACTGGTTTAACCAGTACCAAACGGATCGATTTAACGAAATCCTGGTTAAAAAAACCGGCAATTCTAGTATTTTTAGAGAAGCTGGTCGTTATACCGCAATATCCCAAGGCATAAACGCACTAAAGCAACACATACTGGGTTTTATTAGTTTAGCCTCTGCTTATTATTTTTTGGGGAAATTTTATAGCACTATGAGTCGTGGAGCCCTCGTCAAGGCAAAAAAGCTTAGGTCAAACAAAGTTGAAATTGAGTCTACCCCCAAAACGGGCGTGCATGAAAAGTCCTACCAGTGCGAATACAGAATGGGCACTTTTGAATCTATCGCTCTGTTATTTATAGGAAAACTCGCTACGATTGAGCACCCTGAATGTTTCCACAAGGGTGGTGACTGCTGCCGCTACATCATTACCTGGGAAAAAACACCGCATGCAATCTGGAAAACCGTTCGCAATTACTCTTTGTTATTTTGCATCTTAGTAATACCGGCTTTATTTTTTCTCCTGCCAGTCCTTCCCTGGGCTGATGTTTCTTTGACTTGTGCTTTTATAACAATAATATTTTCATTTT
>JAUWMJ010000142.1 GCA_030613225.1 Desulfobacterales bacterium | reverse complement strand
CTTCCGACCGGCTGTATATCAAACGGATTAAAGAACAAAGAGATGTTGGTGTTTTGCTTCTTGTAGATCTTTCCAGGTCCACATCAAACACTGTTTACGGCTCTACTGCATCTGTCCTAGATGTTGAGAAAGAAGCGATTGTGCTCTTTTGCGAGGCGCTTGAAGTTGTAGGAGATGCCTTTGCCATTGCAGGATTCTCAGGAACCGGCCGCCTGGGAGTCGAGTATTTTAAAATAAAGGATTTCGACGAAGGCATGACTACTTCTGTCAGCCATCGGATAAGTGCCATGGCTCCGCAACGAAGCACACGGATGGGAGCGGCAATCCGTCACGGGGCCGGTAAATTTGACTTTGTATCTTCCAAAGTTCGCCTGATGATTATTTTAAGCGACGGCTTTCCGAATGATGTTGACTACAAGCAGGATTATGCTATCAAAGATACACGCAAGGCTATATCCGAAGTGCACTCAAAGAATATTTATGTTCACTCAATAACGGTTAACCTTGCCCAATATTCAAAGCTGGATGATTTGTATGGAAACGTGAATCACAATGTTATTTCAGACGTTCGTGAACTTCCTGACAAACTTTTGCGAATATACAGCCGGCTGACCCGATAGATAGAGGCGCTTATCAATAATTTGTTGTCGATCTCATACAGCATACTATTTTTTGATTGAAAGATGATGTTGCGAGTTGCGGGTTACGTGTTATTAATCGGAACTCATCTGGATTTCAAACACGCAACTCGTAACCCGGAACACTTACGTGATAGGCAAACAAACAAGTTAAAAAAGACGTATTATGACTATCGATAAATGTCGTTATAGGGATAATTTACTATAAAAAGGTGAAGGCCAATGAGCAAGCGTATTTTAATTGTTGATGACTCTTCCATGATGCGAAAGATGATTACTAAAATTTTGGAACCCGGAGGCCATAGCATAGTCGGGGAAGCCAAAAACGGTAAAGAAGCGGTGGAACTTTACAAATCTTTAAAACCAGACCTGGTTACAATGGACATTACCATGCGGGATATGGATGGCTTTGCCGCTGCCAAGGAGATTCTCCGATACGACGATGAAGCCCGGATCCTCTTTCTTTCGAATCTGGACAAAGACAAATATGGTAAGGATGCTCAGCGTCTTGGTGCCGTAGGATATGTCAACAAGAACAAATCGAGAGAAATACTTGAGATCATCGAAAATCCGTAATGTCAGAGAAACATGACTATTATCAAGGATCAGGTGTCGTGGAAACTAAAATAAAAAGAAGTCATGACAAAAAGTGGTCTGGGAATGTTATAAATGGAATCAGGAGAAATCGTATTCCCAATATCAGAAAGAAAATATTGATCCATTTCTCCTTCGTATTTTTTGTAATCTTTCTTATTGGGGTGGGATTGATTCACGAGGTAAGGGGTGACCGTTTGCAAAAGGAAATCGCAGAGGCCATTGTCAGACAGTTTCCTGCAGATGATAATCGATTTTTGGATATGAGCGAAGTAACAAATATCTTAGAGCGCGTACAAGATCGCGTGATATTGGGCATATCCGTCTTGTTCCTGTGTGTTATAGCATCAATGTATGTTTTTATGCGTTATTTTGTGAGACCCCTAGATAACATGGGAAAGACTGTATACCAGATGAACCAGGGTCATCTGGATGAAATGGTGTCGGTATGCGCTAATAGCGAAATCAATAAGATCGGAGAGCTTATCAATGATCTTGCAATAAATTTGCAGGAAATACTGCTGCATGTTTGGAGTCATACCGGCCAGGATAGAATATTGCTGGATAGAATTGTAAAGGTATGCTGTACAAAATCAGGAGGAAACGGGATCCCTGAAGAAATAAAAGATGATCTTAGGATAGTCCGACAGGATATCGAAGATATGCAAAACATGGTGAAAGCCTTTGATTATTATAATGTTCGGATTGAAAAAGAAAAAATAATAGCTGGAGAATAACTAATCTTTTAAGCAATCCTTACTCAAACTTTTTTAAAAAGGAGGTTCAAAATGGATACCAGTCAAAAATGTTGGGAATTTATGAAATGTGGAAAAGAAAAACAATGTCCTGCTTATCCTGATTACGGCACATCGTGCTATAGTGTAGCCGCCACTCTTTGCCGGGGAACAACTCAGGGCACGTACGACGAAAAGGCCGGGGCCTGTAGAACAGTATGTAATTTCTATAAAAAGATGTTCAAATAGATTTACAAGGACGACCCTTAATTACGATGAAAACAAGAAATTCACCCTTTATTCTATCTGTTTTAGCCTTTTCTATTATTCTTCTGTTATGGGAATTGACAGTACGTTTCAGCGGGTGGAGCGAGCATGTTTTCCCAGGGCCGTCCATAGTTATTGTAAGCTTGTGGGAGTTGATTGCTGACGGCACTCTTTTCAAACACGCTGTGGCAAGTCTTTTCAGAGTTACAGCGGGATTTTATCTCGCGATGCTTTTTGGGATACCACTTGGCATTTTTATCGGGCGACTGGAAACGGCAGGGCATTTACTGAATCCGCTTATTGAATTTTTACGACCCATATCCCCGCTTGCATGGATTCCTCTTTCGATGCTGTGGTTCGGTATAGGGGATAAGCCCGCTGTTTTTCTTATTTTCCTGTCGAGCTTTTTCCCCCTTGTCGTTTCAACTGCCATAGCAGTAAGTTCAATCAACCCGATCTATTTTCAAGTCGCTTCAAACTTTAACTTCAGCAGGTCTGAAGTAGTAATGAAAATCGTCGTCCCGGCAATAATTCCTGCTGTTGTTACAGCTCTTCGAATTACAATTACTATAGCATGGCTTGTTGTTGTAGCTGCCGAGATGATCGCCGTCCAGTCCGGGCTGGGATATTTGATTCTAGACTCACGTAACGCCCTTCGAATGGATTATGTTATGGACGGGATGATAGTTATCGGCATAATAGGTCTGCTTCTCGATTATATAATGAGACGGCTGGGGAGAATAGATTCAGCTTTTTGGGGGTCGGTAGTTTGATAAGTGCGTGTTAAAGAAAAAACGGAAAAATTTGCGTATATTTGCCTTGCTGAAGGTTGTTTTGCATCAGCGAAAGATACTGGTTTCTGGATGCTTGATAAAAAGGGAAGATTCCGTTGTTAAATCCAGTACCCAGGAACAAGCATCCAGCATCTTTACGATTTATGCTGTTAACACAAACTCGTCATTTTAAGGCAGAGCTTCGATAAAAAACTATGGGACATATTGTTATAAAGAATTTAAATAAAGAATTTAGAAACAGGCGTAGTGTTCGCCGCGACCCGGAAGATCCGAACGGGTTCGGGAAAAGTATTCCTGTTTTAAATAACATAAACCTTGAGTTTAATGAAGGAGAAATGGTCTGTATTTTAGGTCCTTCCGGGTGCGGCAAATCGACCTTGCTTCGCATAATAGCCGGTTTCGATAAGTCTACGTCGGGGTATGTTCTTATTAATGATAACCAGGTTACAGGACCGAGTTCTAATAATATCTTTGTTTTTCAGCACAGCGGTCTTCTTCCCTGGATGACAGTATGGCAAAATGTTGAGCTGGGTTTACGGCACATGGAAGATAACGAGAAAAAGGAAGAAAAGGTGCAGGAGTATATCGAAATGGTAGAGCTGGAAGGATTTGAAGAACACTATCCCCATCAACTCTCTGGCGGAATGCAGCGACGTGCCGAACTGGCACGGGCACTTGTCGTTAACCCCGATATGCTTATTATGGACGAACCCTTCAGCGGTCTCGATTTTTTAACACATATGAAAATACGTGAAGAAGTTGTAAATATGCATGAATTGTTCGGCAAGACGACCCTTGTGGTTACTCACGATATTGATGACGCCCTTGTCATGGGTGACAGAATTGTTGTTATGAGTGGAAGGCCTTCAAGCATAAAACTGGAACGGAAGCTTGATTTTCCTCACCCCCGCAATTTTGAGAAAGAAACGGAACTAAGAGAGCTTCGGGATGAAGTATTTCTAATGCTCGGTGTAAGTTATGCTGTTTAATTTTTTGTTAAAAAAGCTGATAGTTCATAGCTCAAAGCTGATAGCTAAATGATGAAAAATCCTTTTATTCTATGAGCTGTGAACTATGAGCTATGAGCTTTAAACTAATGTTATATTTATTAAAAAATAAATATCGGCTCCCATTAGCATGGCGAATCGTAATTATGGCTGTCGGCTGGCTGGTTATTATATCATCGCTCCATTGGTGGCTCAATTTCGATCATGGAAAAAGAAGAGTTGTCAAAATGGGGTATATGCCGGTGATAACCAATCTTGCAGCTCCTATTTTAGACTATGCAACCGTAAATGGAGACGGAATCAGGTTTAGTTCGATAAAATTTGCTTCATTTGCTGAGATGGCTGAAGCGCTTCGAAACAAAAAGATTCAGGTTGCCTTTATGATTGCTCCCCTTTCAATAGTGCTCAGACAGCAGGGCGAAGATGTAAAGATAATCTATATAGGCAATCGTCACGAAAGCACGCTTGTTGTGAGAAAAGACCTGAATGTTAATAAAGTTAGTGATCTTGCCGGAAGAACTGTTGCTATTCCTATGCGTTATTCAGGACATAACATCAGTATCATGCAGCTTATGGAAGACAATTCACTTGTCGGGCAGATCAAAGTTGTAGAGATGAATCCGCCTGATATGGCTTCCGCATTGACTGCCGGTTCTCTGGATGCGTATTATGTCGGCGAACCCTTTGCCGCACAGACATTAAAGAGTGGAGATGCAAAGGTTCTCAGATATGTGAAGGATGTGTGGCCGAATTTCATTTGCAACCTTGCTCTGGTACAAAGTGATTTTATAGAAAATAATTTCGATATTGTTAAAATGCTTGTACAGAGTGCTGCAAGGTCCGGTATCTGGGCGAAGGAAAACTGTAAAGAAGCGGCAAAGATTGCATCACGCTACTGGAATCAACCGGTCGAGCTGGTTGAGTTTGCATTAACAACGCCTGAAAACAGGATTGCATATGATCAGTTTCTACCAAGAGAGGAGGAAATTCAGCATCTGGCTGATATGATGGTGCGCTTCAATCTGCTCAAAAGCAATGACATTTCAGGGCTGGTTGATGACAGATTTGCAAAGACTGCTGATTTGCGTGATATTTCCGATCTTGCGACTATTCTGTATCCTTTGGCAATTGATTCAAAATCCAACCTGGCAAAGCGTTAAGGACTGGTTACAGGATCTTTTTATAGTTTTATTCAATTTTATAATTTAATGGAGCACTTCGGTCCCTCAGCATAAACTCACCGATATCCTTAATCGACGTTCGATCAAATCGCTGGAAAAAAAGCACTCGATCCCTTGAATCCTTGAATCCTCGACTCCTTTCCATCAACTAATCTGGAGGAGAACTTTATCTTTAAATCAAAATCCTTTACCAGAATCCTTTTTCTTGATATTCTCTTCCAAAATTTAAAAAAATCAATTTGTTTTAACCACAAAACTTCACAGAGATCCCGGAGAAAAATATAATATATGAAACCTGTTGTAGCAATTGTCGGTCGTCCCAATGTGGGCAAGTCGACCTTTTTTAACCGTGTAACACGGACAAGAGACGCCATTGTGGATAACTTTCCCGGAGTTACACGGGATCGTCATTACAAGGATGCGAGCTGGGATGGTGTTGAATTTACACTTGTCGATACAGGAGGATTTACAGGAGGTGACGATTTTGACGGTGAAATCCGCTTTCATATCAACCAGGCCATAGAAGATGCAGATGTTATTATTCTTATGCTTGACGGCAAAGGCGGAATTTCGCCTTTTGATAAGGACATGGTATCAATTCTCAGGGGGATTACAAAGCCTGTATTTTATGTGGTCAACAAGATAGACGGCCTGGAAAAAGAGGTGAATCTATACGATTTTTACAGCCTGGGTCTTGATAAGCTATACCCCATTTCCGCAGAACACAGATACGGGATATATGATTTCCTTGACGACCTTGTACTTGCATTTCCCAAATCGCTATTGGATACATCCGAAGATGAAAAGGAGGAGATAATTAAGCTGGCGGTTGTCGGCAGGCCGAACGTCGGGAAGTCATCACTGATAAACCGTATTTTAGGTGAAGAAAGGCATCTGGTGAGCGAAGTTCCCGGTACAACACGTGATGCCATAGATTCTTTTTATACCGTTAACGGGGAATCGTATCTTCTTATAGATACAGCCGGAATCAGACGCAAGGGGAAGGTCTCAAAAAAGATAGAGAAATTTTCCATAATAAAAGCATTAAGGAGCCTTGACAGGTGTGATGTGGCACTTGTTGTCATGGATGCCTCTGAGGGGATTACCGATCAGGATATAAATATTGCCGGCTATGCTTTTGAACGGGGGTGCGGATGTGTTTTGCTGCTGAACAAATGGGATATTATTGAAAAGGACACCCATACAGTAAAAAAATATTTTGAGGAACTTAGAATGCAGGCAAAGTTTTTAAGCTTTGCACCTGCCCTGACTATTTCCGCTCTAACCGGCCAGAGAGTTCAAAAAGTTTTCAAACTTGCCGGGGAAGTTTATAAACAGTATTCAACACGCATAGGAACAGGCCGGCTGAATAAAATTATTGCGATGGCTGTTGAAAGAACCGAGCCTTCTCTTCACAGGGGAAACCGCATTAAATTTTATTATTCCACGCAAATTGCTTCAAAACCACCGACTTTTGTCAGTTTTGTAAATTATCCGAATGCTGTCCATTTTTCATACAAAAGATATATGATCAACCAGATCCGTAAAGAGACAGGGCTGGACAAAACACCCATCCGGATAATTTTCCGTAAGAGGGAAGGGCGGAAATAAAGAATCCGCGCCAAAAGGACGTGGCATTGATTTACCCATAGAAGGGGCTGTCGGATACACTATGTTTGAAGTGACTAAAGTGTCTAAAGTGAGCTAAAGTGCCTAAAGTTGTGGGGTCGCTCTGCTCCGGTCTTCGCCTTTGGCTACGCCCCGGCAAGCCATCTTTTTTATAAAAATAAAATGGACAGAATTCCTTAACTTTAGTCACTTTAGACACTTTAGTTCACTTTAGGCACTCTTTGAGATTTACTCAGGCAAAGCCAATGATCTCGGACCACGCACAAAGTACGTGGTTTTAAAAATCGAATAAAATTAGAAGGAAATACCCCATGTCGGTTCTTCAAGTATTAACATATCCTGACAGATTTTTAGGTCAGCCCACAAAAGCCGTAGAAAATATTGACGGCAAAATTCAGAAAATTATCGAGAACATGGCTGAAACCATGTATGACGCACCAGGTGCCGGTCTGGCAGCAATACAGGTTGGATTTGATAAAAGCATTATCGTATATGATACCCTTCCCGGGGAAACAGAAAAATCGCTTCGGGTTCTTTTAAACCCCGAAATTCTTGAGAGCAACGGCGAGATAATTTCAGAAGATGAAGGGTGCCTGAGTGTCCCTGATTTCAGGTCGGATGTAAAACGCTCTTCTTTAGTCCTTGTTGAAGGAATTGACAGGGAAGGTAA
>JAUWMJ010000312.1 GCA_030613225.1 Desulfobacterales bacterium | reverse complement strand
TCAGGTTTCAGGCTGGCTCTCGCTTTTTTACTACTGACACCTGACACCCGACACCTGAAGCTTGAGTGCAGTGTCCAATTATTATGCAATCCTGCGTCACATAAGGGCTCGCCGCGATTTTTTAATGATTGATGACGAGGTCTGAACTTATATCCTGGTGCTTTGTTTGAATAAGGGCATTTTTAATTTGTTTATCACACAGGTGGTAAGATTGCCAGTGACAAATTTTGACTTTAAAATTATTAAATGGAAATTTATACAAAAATTGTGTATACAGATATCGTTAAGTGGTATATTGGTTTCAACTTAACCACTCAACTACTAAACCATTTTCAAAGGTCTCTGTGATTTTCCGTGTGTTTCCGTGGTGAGACAATAAAAACAAATGACAAATAAAACACCCGATTTTGTTCATCTGCATGTTCATACCCAGTACAGTCTTCTGGACGGGGCGATAAGGATTGACGACCTTTTAAACCGTGCAAAAGAGTTTGATATGAACTCGGTTGCCATTACCGATCATGGCACCATGTTCGGGGCTGTTGAGTTTTATCAAAAGGCGAATCAAGCAGGAATCAAACCGATCATCGGATGCGAATGCTATCTTGCCCCAAGAAGTCTTAAAGATAAGACGCCCCTGGACGCCAAAGGGCTTTCCCACCTGGTACTCCTGGCTGAAAATCAGGAAGGTTATAAAAATCTGTGCAAGCTGGTGTCTGTTGCCCAGCTTGAAGGATTCTATTACAAACCTCGCATCGACAGGAAAATTTTAAGAGAATTCAGCAAAGGTCTGATCGCCCTTTCAGCCTGCCTTCATGGGGAGATACCTTCTCTAATTATAAAAGACAGCATTGATAAGGCCGATGAAGCTGCCCGCATGTACCTTGAAATCTTCGGCGAAGGTAATTTTTTTCTTGAGGTTCAAAACAACGGCATTGATATCCAGGAAAAGGTTAATCTTGAACTGCTGGAAATGAGCAAGAGGCTTTCTATCGGGCTTGTTGCAAGTAACGACTGCCATTATCTTAATAAAGAAGACGTCCGCGCCCACGATGTTCTGTTGTGCATCCAGACCGGAAAGACTGTCCACGATTCGGACCGGATGAAGTTTAGTACGGATCAGCTCTATTTTAAACCAAAAGAAGAGATGTACGCTTCTTTTGAAAACTATCCGGGCGCTCTTGATAACACCGTGGATATTGCAAAGAGGTGCAACCTCGAATTCGATTTTAACACATATCACTTCCCCAAATTTGATTTAAAGGCAAATCGAACTGAAGATGAAGTTTTTGAAGAAAAAGTTCGAGAGGGATTCGAAGGTATAATCCGGCGCATAAAATCAAAAAACCGGCAAGCTGATGAAAAGGTTTATAAAGACCGTCTTGAGTACGAGATTTCAGTCATAAAGGACATGGGATTTTCAGGATATTTTCTGATTGTGGCCGATTTCATACAGTATGCCAAAGACAATAATGTTCCAGTGGGACCGGGCAGGGGATCTGCGGCAGGAAGCCTTGTCGCATACTCTCTTGGGATTACCGGCCTGGATCCCCTGGAGCACGGTTTGATTTTCGAACGTTTTTTAAATCCGGCGCGAAAAAGCATGCCTGATATTGATGTGGATTTTTGCATAAACGGCAGGGAAGAAATCTTTAAATACGTTGTGGGGAGATACGGCGGTGGTGATTATGTTGCCCAGATTATTACTTATGGAAAGCTTAAACCACGGGCTGTAATTCGTGATGTGGGGCGTGCTCTTGGTATCCCGTTAAGGGAAGTAGATGTAATTGCTAAAATGGTTCCGGATGTGCTGAACATAAGCCTTGATAACGCGTTGAAACAGGAACCGAAACTCGCACGAATGGCAAAGGAAAAACCCGAGGTCGCTGATCTTATAAGTATCTGCCGCGTTCTTGAAGGGTTGCCGCGTCATGCATCAACCCATGCCGCAGGGGTTGTGATTGCAGACAAACCACTGGTTGAATATCTGCCCCTTTACAAAGGTAAAAAGGGTGAGGTGGTAACCCAGTTAGATATGAAAGCCGTTGAAAAGATCGGGCTTATCAAGTTCGATTTTCTGGGTCTTCGCAACCTGACTGTGATTGCCGATACACTATCGCTTATTGCAAGGCAGGGAAAGGAGCCGCCGGATCTGGAGAACCTCGATCTAAGCGATCAGAATACGTACCGTCTTCTGGCATCGGGAGATACAACCGGTGTTTTCCAGCTCGAAAGTTCCGGCATGAAAGATCTTCTTGTAAGGTTAAAGCCTGAATGTTTTGATGATATCATCGCTCTTGTTGCACTGTATCGGCCCGGTCCCATGGAGAGTGGGATGATTGACGACTACGTGGCAAGGAAACACGGCAGAAAAAAAGTTGAGTACCTTGTTGACGAGCTTGAGCCTATTCTAAAAGAGACATACGGGGTCATCGTATATCAGGAGCAGGTAATGAAGATTGCCGGAGTTCTGGCAAATTATTCAATGGCCGAAGCCGATGATCTCAGAAAGGCCATGGGAAAGAAAATACAGTCAATCATGGCCAAACACAGGGCCCGTTTCATGGGGGGCGCACTGGAAAACAGTATCCCATCCGCCAAGGCAAAATTGTTATTCGATCTGATTGAAAAATTCGGCGGGTATGGATTTAATAAGTCTCACAGTGCTGCTTATGCACTTATTGCATATCAGACTGCTTATCTGAAAACTCACTTTTCCGTAGAGTTCCTGGCTTCTCTCCTTACAAGTGAAATGCATTCAACAGCAGGGGTTGTAAAATATATTGCGGAATGCCGAAGCCACGGAATAGAGATACTTCCTCCGGATATAAATGAAAGCGATAAGAAATTCGTTGTAGCAGGCTCAAAAATCAGGTTTGGACTGGTTGCCGTAAAAAACGTGGGAGAGAGTGCAATTGAAGCGATTGTTGAAGCAAGAAGCCATAGTAAATTTTCTTCCCTGTTTGAGTTTTGTGAATATGTCGATTTGAAAAGAGTCAATAAAAGGGTTGTAGAAAGTCTTATAAAATGCGGAGCGTTCGATTCTACCGGTGCAAAGCGTTCACAAATGCTGGCTTCCTTTGAAGATGCACTCGATTACGGGCAAAGAGTTCAAAAGGAAAGAAATGATCCCCAGATGAGTCTGTTTGATATGGGGGAAAACAAACAGTCAATAATAAACATGCCGGTTTTGCCGCACATTGAAGAATTCGATGAGCGCAAGCGGCTTGCCTTTGAAAAGGAATCGCTGGGCTTTTATATCAGCGGGCATCCTTTAAACAGGTATGAGGAACTCCTGGACAAATTTACCAATGCGAACACCCTTTCAATAAATGAGATTAAAGACGGCGGGGCGGTCAGGATAGGAGGAATCATTGCAGGCACAAAGGTTATTAAAACAAAAAGGGGAGACTTGATGGCCTTTGTTACAACAGAAGATATGCATGGCTTTGTTGAAGTCATTGTTTTTTCGTCGGTCTATTCTTTGATCAGCGACCAGCTTTTTGAAGACAATCCTGTTATTATTGAGGGAAAAATACAAAAGGATGAACAGTCGGTTAAAATACTTGCAGACACGGTTGTATCTGTAGATAAGGCCGAGGATACATGGACTGCAAGCATTCAGTTTAATCTGGAATTGTCACGGACGGACAGGAAGCTGCTTTCAGATCTTAAGGATGTTCTAAAAAGGCATCCCGGATCATGCAGGGCATTTCTTCATTTGAGAAGTCCGGACAATACTGAAACAACAATAGCACTTCCTGATACTTTGAAATTAAAGGCCGGATTATCATTGACCAGAGACGTACAAAGTTTGCTGGGATATAATGCCCTTGATACGGTTTGCAGTGCAGTTTCGATTTCATCAAATAATAATGGTGCTAATGGAAATAGGAGAAATGGAAAGTTCAGACGCAGTTAATCTAAAATACAATGAGGCAGTTTCAAATGTCTATCCCGTCCTGCTGGCCGGAGGCATAGGATCAAGGCTGTGGCCTGTATCAAGAGAGCTTTCACCAAAGCAGCTTATTAAGTTTACAGGTGAAGATTCCCTTCTTCAGAGTACAATAAAGCGTATGGCTCCGGCCCTTGACACGGAGAACCTGAGAATTGTGTGCGGAGATAAGCATTTTGCCGAAACGGCAAGGCAGATGGAAGAAACGGGAATTTTGCCTGCCGGTAAAATTATCTGTGAGCCCTGCGGCCGGAATACAGCTCCTGCAATATTACTTGCGGTGTTAAATATCCTGAAAGATGAAAAGGATGCGGTTTTATGCGTTTTTCCTGCAGATCATGTTGTTCGTGATAATAGTGTTTTTCAAGATAAACTTAAATCAGCAATAAAACTTGCAGATGAGGGTTTTGTTGTTACATTCGGCATAAGGCCTCATTACCCGGAAACAGGTTATGGATATATTGAAGG
>JAUWMJ010000059.1 GCA_030613225.1 Desulfobacterales bacterium | reverse complement strand
CCTGACAAAAAAATGTCGCATTGTGCAAAGGTCTCCTAATTACCGCCCCATGCACACAGCTGGTGGAGGGGGGAGGATTTGAACCTCCGAAGGCATCGCCGACAGATTTACAGTCTGTTCCCTTTGACCACTCGGGAACCCCTCCTCGTTTCATCCACCTTACCACTCGACCGAAACCCGTATCTCTGAAGCCACTGAAGCCAGCGGAGGGACTCGAACCCCCGACCCACTGATTACAAATCAGTAGCTCTACCAGCTGAGCTACGCTGGCGCGCATATTTGCATAATAGTAATTATATGAAAACATGATGAATTCGACTTTTGACGAATTCATCATTATATATATAAATGATTTATTTTTAACAATTGCGAGTCACTCTAAAAAAGAACTTCCCTATTTAACTCTCTATTTTCCAAATATCAACCTTGATTAGCTGCTCCTATCACCCATTATTTGCTTTTATAGGCGTTTAAATGGTTAAATTACCTTATTATTGTCTATTTACTATTAATATTATATATTATTGCTGTTTTTCGGCCTTCTGAAACCTGCAACTCGCCGAGCCCATTTGAGCAAAGCCCCCTAAAAGCGGGACAACCTGTAAGCGTACCCGTTCACAGGTTCAGGGTTCAACGTTCAAGGTTAAGGGCAAAAAGGCGAAAACCTAAAGTCCTCGTTGAACATGGTCATTTTCCAAAGTAATTGCCAATTTGGCTCCAAATTTTAGATTAGGCATGTCGAAGATGACGCTTTTTCTCATAAATACACGTTCCAAATGCAGTCCGGGAACGAAAATGGAACCTTGAACCTCTGAACCTTTGAACCCGTGAACGCCTACGAAAAAATATTGATCTGTAAAACAGCTCGCCATGACTCTTTAACGGCTGGATATCCTGGGTCTGGGTTCGATTCCGAATATATTAAGGTCAAGAAAGGAGGTATGCAATGAAGATAAATGGAGAAAGTGGAAAAATAATGAAAAAAAAGAGGGTTGTCGGGTTTCAGGTACTGGAAGATGAGTGTATCTGGATGAAGGCAGGGGTCATCAATTTCCGGCTTTGCGATTGTGCATATGACTGCAACATCTGCGCCTTTGATACGGGAATGCGGCGCGCAATGGGTTTAAAAGAGAGTACCGGGGCAGAAGATGAATCACCGGCATGGGTTGACTACTTGAAACAGCGATATCATGGTTCATCCAGGCCATGCAGGCACGCCTTAACAGGTCGCATCGAGGCTCCTAAAATATGTACACTTAATTATGAATGCTACCATTGTTCTTTTGACCAGATGCTTGATGAAGGTGATCTTCTTCATCTGTCAGAAACTCCCGGCTACAAGTTGGCGTCAGGTTATAAAATAGCTGACGGTTATTATTACCATATGGGCCACAGCTGGGCACGATTCGAGCATGGAGGGCGTGTCAGGGTTGGACTTGATGACTTTGTTAACAAGCTTTTTGGTGCATTTGGATCGGTTATTCTTCCTCCTTTGGGGGAAATCTTGAAACAGAGCCAGGTAGGATGGACAGTGGGGAGAAATTCGCATAAGGCGGCAGTCTTATCTCCTGTGACAGGTACTGTTTTAGCTGTAAACAGAAAGGCAGAGGAACATCCGGAAATTACCCATGAGGATCCTTATCACGAAGGATGGCTCTTTATTTTAGAGCCCCATGTTCCCAAAAAGGATTTGAAGGGGCTGTATTTCGGGAAAGAGAGCTTTAAGTGGATGGAACAAGAGGGCCAGAAACTTATGGGTCTTATGGGACCTGAATATGAACAGCTGGCAGCTACAGGTGGTGAAGTCATCGGTGACGTATTAGGCAATTTCCCGGAAATCGGATGGGATAAACTGGTGGACACATTTCTGAGAACAGAGAGTTTATAGGCTCTTAGGGCTCGCGGAAAAGTGCATCCTTGAAAAAAGCGGTGCAGTACCTGCAAAAATAAAGAGGTATTTCATCGAGATCCTCTATCCCTCCTGAAAAATGCATAAGGCACCGTTTATCCTCGCAATGGAAGAGATTATAAAGGTGGCCCAATTCATGAAGGGCCACTTTTGCCGCCCGTTCATAAAAAATGGACGACGCAGTGGTGGATCCGTCCGGATTTTTTTTTAATCTGAACAATGACACAAGTGCGTATTTTCCCCCCTGTTTTGCCTCCCCAAAGACATGGGAAAAGATGGGAACGAAGAGATCTACATCAAGAATGCCGATCACCTTTTCATAATTGTTTAAACAACTTGATTCAAGGTTCATAAGGATAGTCCCTGCATCATACTGAAGCCGTTTGTCGTTAAAAGCAAAGGCTGGATTCTCCGCAGGCGGGATAATTTCTGCCAAAAGGTTTAAATATGCAATAATATTGCCCGCTATGATCTTGGAGACGATTTCAGGTATTTCTCCAAATGGTAATATCCCGATGGTTTGCTTTTTCGAGTCCATAGGGCAGAGTACTCTCCAGGCAAGCTTAAGTCTTTCCCTTTAAATGATATCGTTTTATCTTTTTATGAAGTGTAACCCGGTTAATATTCAGAATACCGGCAGCCTTTGTGACATTCCAGGCGCATTCTTCCAGGATTTGACGGATATGTTCTTGTTCCATTTCAAGGAGCGATCGTGTCCTTGAAAAAGGAACCGTGGAGGGTTGGAGAAAGGAAAAGTCTTTTATTTCAAGTGTACGGGACTTGGAAAGGACCACAGCTCTTTCAATGGCATTTTCCAGTTCCCTGACGTTTCCGGGCCAATCATATTGTTTCAGAAGTTTGATAGCCTGTGGTGTTACATGATCCACCCGCTTGGTAGTCTCCTGGCTGTACTTTTCGAGAAAATGCTGAATTAATAAAGGGATATCCTCTTTTCTTTCTCTTAAGGGAGGTATTTCAGTTTTGATCACGTTAATACGATAGAAAAAATCCTCCCGGAAACTGCCATCTGCAATCTTTTTTTCCAGATCCCTCCGGGTGGCTGATATAAGCCGAAAGTCGACTTCGATGGGCTGGCTGTTTCCGACTCTGGTGATTTTCTTTTCTTCCAGAACGCGCAGGAGATCGACCTGCATTTTTGGACTGATCTCTCCGATTTCGTCAAGAAAGAGTGTTCCTCCGGAAACGACTTCCAGGTAACCTTTTCGTGAATGGATTGCACCGGTGAAAGCGCCTTTTTGATGCCCGAAAAGCTCGCTTTCCAAAAGTGAATCCGGCACGGCACCGCAGTTGATTGCAATAAAGGGGAGGTTAGCTCGACGACTTTTTGCATGTATAGCTTTTGCCACCAGTTCTTTCCCTGTACCTGTCTCACCTGTAAGCAGAATAGAGGAGTCGCTTAAAGCAATATCCGGGATAAGGCTGAATATTTTCTCCATGGCGGGAGATTGCCCGATAATATTATCAAAACGGGTGATTTGTTCCAGTCGTCCTTTAAGATATTTATACCTGGATGCAAGTTTCTTCTGGTAAGAAACCTTTTCCATGACAAGGGAGAGTTGTTCCGGCTTAAACGGCTTGAGCAGGTAGTCGGCGGCACCCATTTTCATGGCTTTTACAGCTGTTTCAATGGAACCGTATGCGGTGATAATAATGATGATTGTATCGGGATAATCAGCTTTTACACGTTCCAGCAGTTCAATACCGTCCATTCCCGGCATCTTTATATCTACAAATAAAACCTCAAAAGGGAACGTTTCCAGTTTTTCCAAAGCCTCAGCACCTGAAGCGGCCGCTCCCACAACATGACCGTATTTTTCAAACCAATGGAGAAATGACTCTCGTATAATCATTTCATCGTCTACGATCATAATGCTCATTTTTTTATCCATGGCTTTCCTCCAATGTATCACATGAAAAACTAGCGGGAAGGAAAATTCAATATAAATGAACTCCCTTTTCCTGTATGGCTACTTACCTGAACGGTTCCCCCGTGATTCTTTGTGACTCCGTAAACAATTGATAGTCCAAGACCTGTGCCCTCCCCTTGAGGTTTTGTGGTAAAGAATGGGTCAAAAATATGGCCCATGTTCTCTTCAGCGATTCCAAACCCTGTATCATGGATCTCTATTCGAATATTTTTATCGGATTTGTATCGCTTTGAAATTATACGAAGCTGTCCTCCATCCGGCATCGCTTCAATACTGTTGAAAATCAGGTTGAGAAAGCACTGCTTAAGTCTGCCGGCATCTCCCATGGCCACTAAAGGCACAGGAGACAGATCAGTAATAAGGCGGATATTTTGCAGTTCCATCTTATGATGAGTTAATGAAATTACAGCCTGAAGAATATCATTAAAGTCGATGGTCGTTTCCGCAAGGGGGGTTTCCCTGGAAAAGGAAAGAAGTCCGGAAACTATATTTCCGCAACGTTCCAGTTCATTGGACATGAGAGAAAGAAATTTCGAGAACTTTTCCATGTCCTCTACGCTTGGCTCATCTTCTTTCAAAATTTCCTGCATAAGGCTGGTGAATGTTATTAATCCCTGGATAGGGTTGTTAATTTCGTGAACGCAACTGGCAACCAGTTTTCCAAGAGAGATCATTCGATCTTCCTGTACCAGTTTGTTCAAATCCGATTTTATTTCTTTTTCCCTGTGTTCCCACTGGAATGAAATCGCCTCGGTGATATCCCTGCATATTTCGATAACCCTTAGAATTTCTCCTGAGGAATCTTTTAAGGGATAGGTGGTAATATTACAGTATTGAGGCTGCTTTCTTAAAACGGGGTGCTCGTGGATAACGTGTGCGGATTTTCCGGTTTTCATGGTCTCCATCATGGGACATCCCAATTCAGAATGCAAACTTGAACATGGGGCTTCCAGTCCATGGAAGATTTCATAACAGTATCTGCTGATTACTTCCTTTTTAGTTTTTTTTACAATTTCTAAGTAGGCATCATTAACGTCGGCAATCGTAAAGTCCGTGTTCAAAACCACAATTGCAGCGTTGGTCTGCTGTATAAGAAAGTCGGAAGACATCTTTTCAAGGGCAACCTCACGCTGGGCATTTTTGAGTTGCAGATTTATCATAAAAAAGGTTCTAAGCAGCCTGCCGATGTTATGTTCAAAAATGCCCACCCTTTTGGGCCGCAGCCGAATAAGCTCGAGAAGAACTTCCCTGCTGTTTGTTAACTCGATGATACCGTCTAAGTCTTTTATCTTAAAAAAGTCCCGAAAATTATTTGTTGTATAAATTCCCATCTCTTTGGCCATAAGAAAGCCTTCTGCCGTTGGTTCGATATCGCAAACGCCGACAATATTAGCCTTTAGATAAAGGAAGGTTTCATCTTTGAGAAGCTCTAAAAAGAACTTGCAAGCTCGACCGCCGCCCACGATTGCTAAATTCAGGGACAACTTATCAGTAATATTCTCTTTGGTTTGATTATTTAGCTTCATGATTAATCCTCATAACTAGTGTCTTAACAAAAAGTCATGTTCAGGCAAAACCAGGATACCTGCCCGGAAACGCTGTGGATGTCGAGTTGGGGAATATTTTTCAGCGGGCATCCACTTCGTGATGTCTTAGGCGGCGAGCTGGGCAGAAATCTATCTATCGGGTGCGTTACCAGTTTGTTAATAGCTTTCCAGGACTTTTTGGTTTCAGGTTTCAGGGCACATGTAGGTTTCAGGTGTCAGTTCTTGCGGTTTCTGACACCCGACACCTGAAACCTTCGAAATGAACCGTTGACTTCTGACTGCCCCTTAAGGGGCCACTTTTTCCGAGCGTCGTCTCGGGAAAAGCGTAGTTTCTTACTACTGACACCTGAAACCTGACACCCGAAACCCGATTGCGAGGTTTTCGCTCAAAAATAATTTAATGGATGAGATCCATTTTAACAAATCGGTAATGCTCCCTATCTATCACAACAATGAGGCTATGGCGGATTGGATTGTGGAAGTATTATGGTCTAAAAACCTTGTAATGTCAATGAATTTTGGCTGTCATTTGCAATTCAGACATTACAGCCACATGTTGTGGCCTGAAGGTGTCGGATTGGGCCTTAGAGTTCTCGCGAAAAGTAAAAAACCACTTATTACGAAATGTTTTAACTCAAGTTTCGCACCCCTTATCTACAGCGAAGCCTTAATTTCTGAAGAGTTGATTCGTATCGAAGGAGTGAATCGAGACGGTTATATCATTTTCTTCCAGGTAATATGAATATAATCAGTTGGCAGCGTGTCCTGATATTTGGGATAAAGTGCATGAGTTGCTAAATTATATAAAGTCGTACATCTATCCCAAATATCAGGACACTGCGAAAGAGTGGAGAAGGTGACCAACATATCACCTTACAGAAAATAATATAACCGTCTCGATTCACATCTGATCTTATATCTTACGCGACATCACGGCATAACTTTTTGCAAAATAGGGGTGCCAAACTTGAGTTTTAAGTTTTAAGTCTCTTTTAAAACAGATAATATCATTAACATAAAACCTAAAACTTAACACCTAAAATCAGATGAATTCGATTTTTTACGAATTCATCATCATTAGCTATTACCCTTTCTATTGACCCATGGATAAAATTAAACTATATTTATAAGTGGTTGTCAGGTTCACGGTTCAAAGTTCAAGGTTAGTGACTTAGCATATCGTAATAATCGGATGAATTTTGCATTCGCTTCGGAATTGAAACCCTGGCAAGTCATGTTTATTTGTCAGGCAAGAAACCTTCAGAGTCAATTCGCATGCCGATTGCCGACTAAGGCAGAAACTCTGAACCCCTGAACCATGAACCCTTGAACCTGAGTAGTTATCTATATTTATTTGATAAAGCCTTTAAAAATGGTGCAACAATGTTAAAATTTATTAATAATCTCCGAAACAGCCTGGTTTCAAAACTTATTCTTACCGTAGGCATCACCATGCTACTTGGCATATCTATCTGGGCTTACTTTAGCATTAAATACCAGAGGGAAAAGATTACGGAAAATACTGTTTCAGGTGCCGACAGGTTAAGTACTACCATCAAGCTCGGAACCCATTATGCAATGATGCTGAATTCAAGGGATGATATCAACCAGATCATCAAGAATATAGGCAAACAAAAGAAAATTGAAAATATACGTATTTACAATAAAGAAGGTGAGATTAAATTTTCAAACAAAGCTTCTGAAGTTAACCTGGTAACAAACATTAAAGCAGAAGCCTGTGATATCTGCCACCGGACCGAACCGCCCATCGTCGATTTGTCCCTGTCTGAAAGGATTCGAATCTTCGATTCTCCCAAAGGTTATCGCCTGCTGGGAATTATCAGCCCAATTCATAATGAACCAGGCTGTTCAACCGACTGTCATGTTCACCCGGAGGATAAAAAAATCCTGGGAGCACTCGATCTTGTTGTTTCCCTGGAGGAATCTGATCAGGAGATATATAATTTTGAAAAAGGAATCATTGCCCTTAATGTATTTGTTTTCCTTCTGACCTCCACAATTATATTTATTTTTGTGCTTAGATTTGTAAATCGTCCCATAAAAAGGCTGATAGAAGGGACGAGGCTTATAGGAAAGGGAGATTATTCCATCCAGGTAATTGTCGATCAGGAAGATGAAATGGGACAACTGGCCACCGCAATTAACAAGATGGGCTCTGAGATAAGTGAAAAGCAGACTGAGCTGAACAGACAGAGGGATGAATACCAGAACCTGTTTGAGCTTGTACCTTGCCTGATTACGGTTCAGGATAAAAATTACAAGCTCCTCAAGTACAATCGCGAATTTGATGAAACATTCGGCCCTGAGCCCGGAGACTTCTGTTATCATGCCTATAAGGGGCGGGATAAAAAATGTGACGTCTGCCCGGTTGAAAAAACATTTTTAACCGGCAGGTCGTATTTCGGCGAGGAAACCGGTCTTAACAAAGATGGAACCACCACTTATTGGTTTGTCAAATCTTCTCCAATCAGAAATGCACAAGGCGAAATCGTTGCAGCCATGGAAATAAGTCTAGACATTACTTCCATGAAACAGCTCGAAGAGAAATTAAAACAATCTGAAAAGAAATATCATGATATTTTCAGTAATATGCCCAATCCCGTTTTTGTCCTGGATGCCGATACCCTTGAAATTCTCGATTGCAACGACAGGGTGGAGGATGTTTACGGATATTCCAAGGATGAGATGATTAATAAGTCCTTCCTTAAACTGTTTAAGGAAGAAGAAAAGGATCAATATGCAACCAGATTAAAGAAATCTGCTTTGATAAACCGTGCAAAGTGTATGAACAAAGATGGCAGAACGCTTTTTGTCGCCGTAAGAATTTCAGTCTCTGAGTTTGAGGAACGAAAAGTGCTGCTTGTAACAACCCCTGATATAACCAAACGGCTTGAAACCGAACAACAATTGATACAGGCCGGTAAGATGACTACCCTAGGAGAGATGTCAACCGGTGTTGCACACGAACTCAATCAACCCCTCTCGGTTATTAAAACAGCAAGCAGCTTTTTTATGAAAAAGATTAGGAAAAAGGAGCGTATCAGGGATGACATCCTTTTGTCCCTGTCGGAAGAGATAGACAGCCATGTTGACCGGGCTGCAAAAATTATCAATCACATGAGAGAGTTCGGCAGGAAGTCTGATATAAAGCTGGTAAAGATACAGATAAATGATGTGCTTAAAAGAGCTTTCGAAATGTTCAGCCAGCAGTTGAGGGTAAGGGGAATCGATGTGGTCTGGGATATCAAAGAAGATATTCCCATGATAATGGCAAATCCGGATCACCTTGAACAGGTGTTTATTAATCTTCTGGTTAATGCAAGGGATGCCATTGCGGAGAAATGGGAATTAAAAGACCAAAAAGATGACAGCGAAAAAATTATTCTGAAAACAAGGTCTGAAGAAAAAAGAGTTATTGCAGAGGTCTGTGATACAGGACCAGGAATTCCGAAAGCCATATCCGATAAGATATTTGAGCCTTTTTTCACAACAAAGGAAGTGGGCGAAGGCACAGGACTTGGACTTTCCATCAGCTACGCTATCATAAAAGAATGTGGTGGAAATATTAAAGTCGCTTCTAGTAATGCAAAAGGAACATGCTTTGTCATTACTTTTCCCATAGCGGATTAAGGGTAATATAATTTCTTAATTATTATCATTGTTGTTGAAATTATTTTGTATAGATGATAGTACGCTTAAAATTTTTAAAAAGAGTAGTCGATATACAAAAGGAGAAAGTAGATGGTAAATTCAGAGAGCTGGGACTGGGAAACCGGTGAAAAAGCGATTCCAACGGGCCATTGGAATGATAAATTCAGATGGGTTGAAGAACCTTATGCCGGTCCTGACGGAGAGAAGGTGGCTACCATTATAAACCTGGATGAGGGCGAATTCTCCGTATGTGTAAACGGAGAAATATGGGAAAAAGTTTTTGATAAAATCTGGTACCTTCGATTTTCACCGGATGGTCGTTTAACCGCCCTGGTGTCGGAGATGGCGGAATGGACTGTTGCAGTGGATGGCATTGCCTGGGAAAACAAATTCGGCTATGCGATGGATACTGTTTTCAGCCCTGACGGGAAAAACATTGCGGTTTCGGTTCAACAGGACATGCAGTATTCTATGGCATTAAACGGTGTTCCCTGGGAAAATACGTATTCCAATATGACCAATACGGCCTTCAGCCCGGATGGGAAAAGAACAGCTGCCGCGGTTCAAACCGAAAAATTCGGCGAAGCTGAAATTCACAAGTTCCAGGAAGGTGCATTCACCGCAGCGATAGACGGCATCGCCTGGGATAAGAATTTTGTCAATGTATGGAATTTGGCCTTCAGCCCGGACGGAAAAAGGCTGGCTGCTGAAGTCAGACTCAATTTGTATGATTACACCATTGCTGTTGACGGCGTTGCGTGGGAAAAAACTTTCAGTTGCGTCTGGGAGCCGATTTTTAGTCCCCGGGGAAATAGTGTTGTTGCCCCGGTACGAGTGGACGGGAAATGGACCCTTGCAGAAGATGGCAACCTTATATGGAATCGAAAGTTTGTTCAGCTCTGGCACCAGATGTACAGCCCTGACGGAAAAAAGCTGGCAGCTATTGTTGCACCAAAATACGGAAGATGGACAATGGCCGTTGACGGCAATCCATGGACTGTAACTTTCAAAGATCTTGTTACAGATGCGGTTTTCAGCCCGGACAGCAAAAGGCTGGCAGCCCTTGCCAAGGATGGTGATTTGTGGAAAGTTGCAGTGGATGGCTCACCATGGTCAAACACCTTTGACATGGCATGGAAACCTGTTTTCAGCCCTGACAGCTCAAGTGTTGCAACAAAAGTGGAAAAAAACGGGAAATACACCATAGCTGTTAACGATAAGTTGTGGAGTAAAGAATGTGAAGCTGCCTGGGATCCGGTTTTCAGCCCGGATAGCAGTAAGATTCTACTCAGAACGATTGAAGACGGCACATATTATAGACGTATTATTCCTATAAGCGATCTGATCTGATAATGGTCTGATAACAGATATCGTTAAGTAGTTGAGTCGTTGATTGGTTGAGTAGTATAAAAATACAATATTATCAACATGCTGCAAATTCTTATTTTCTGAGTGTCCAATTAATTAGCGATTTGATAATATAGTCGTTAAAACAACAACTTAACCACTCAACCTCTCAACCACTTAACGAGGTCTC
>JAUWMJ010000044.1 GCA_030613225.1 Desulfobacterales bacterium | reverse complement strand
GCCAGAAACAACCTGACCATGTACGATATCGATCTTCTTTTTGAGCATCAGGCAAATTTTGCCATGATACCACTGACGCTGGAACAGGTTTTTTGGGATGCCAAACCCGACAAGAAGAAAACCGTAAAAGATTTTATTGGAAACCATATGGTAAATAATATCCATACACGAGGTAACTGCTCCGTTGTTTGCATGCAAAGACTCCCTTATGATCTTCAACGCGGAGCATTAAAAGAAGATACCATCCAGGGTTTTCCTGTAAACCGAAACCTTGATAATCTGCGGCATGCAAAGATTGTCCTTCGCGATTCTGTTGGCTCCGGGATGACCCGTAGCTCTGTACTGCAAATTAACTGAAAAACATGATGAGACCTTTGCAGATAAGCGCAGACTTCGAAACGGCACTTTTCGAAGTCTTGCGCTTATCTGCCCGATTAGCGCTAAAGCTTCACTGAAGTGCCTGCGTCAGGCTCAAATTTCAATCCTCGAAATATTCCATATATTCCTGTGGTTGAAATTTTCGCCTTCCTTGAACTCGAACAGATAAGCGCAGACTTCGAAAATTACTATTTTTCAAAGATCTCATGGTTAAAGCAGCATTCATGTGATCTGATTTTTATCGAGGTTAAGAAAAAACGGCTGGCTTGCAAATTTTATCTGCCATAACAGATACATTTTAAATACAACCGCTTATAAAAATTTCAATAAATGGAAGCAAAAAATGAAAAATTATAATCCGGAACAGGCTCTGTGGGAGGTGCGCAGAGAATTCGGCGAACATGGTGGTGTTACACCATCCATATCCCGATCGTCTACTTTTACGGTTATGGAACCCGGAATTATGCCGGAGATCTTTGATGGAATCAGAGGTCCTGATAAGAACGGGTGTTTTCTATACAGCCGTCATTTTAATCCGACAGTGGACATACTGTCGCGGTATCTTAGTGCTATGGAAGGCAGTGAAGCAGCCGTCTGCACTGCAAGCGGCATGTCTGCAATCTCCTGCACCTTGCTGCAACTCTGTAAGCATGGAGACCATATTGTATCCAGTAACACTATTTACGGCGGAACACATGCTTTGCTGGATGAACTTTTTCCCCAGATGGATATCACTACTACTATTGTTGATCCAACGGATACTGCTGCATTTGAAGCATCAATCACTGCAAAAACCCGTGTCATTTACACTGAAGCAGTCGGCAACCCAACACTTAAGATCGCTGATATTCCTGCATTATCAAAATTGGCAAACAAGCACAGTATCAAGCTGGTTGTTGACAATACCTTTACACCGATGGTTATATCTCCTATTCAACTGGGAGCCGATATTGTAGTACATTCAATGACTAAATTCATAAACGGCGCCAGCGACCTAATTGCAGGTGCAATCTGTGCCGACAAGGATTTTATATATAAACTCATGGACCTTCACACAGGTCGAATCATGCTTTTAGGCCCGACTCTTGATCCCCGAGTAGCCTTTGATATTATCCAGCGCATCCCTCATCTTGCGATCCGCATGAGAGAGCATAGCTTACGAGCCATGGCTATAGCTAGCTATCTTGAAGAAATTGGTGCTCCGGCAACATATCCGGGACTGCCTTCCCACCCCCAGCATAAGCTGTTAAAATCGCTGATAAATAAAAGTTATGGTTATGGAGGAATACTTACCATTGATTGCAAGACCAGGTCAAAGGCTGAAGAATTGATGTCTATATTACAAAATAAGGAGCGATTCGGTTACATCGCTGTATCTTTAGGTTATTATGACACGCTGATCTCCTGTTCCGGTTCATCCACTTCTTCTGAGATTCCACCTGAAGACCAGCTAAAAATAGGACTTTCACCAGGTTTGCTGCGTCTTGCAATAGGCTTTACCGGCAGCCTTGACGCACGCCTGGAGCAAGTGGGACGAGCAGTTAAAGCAGTTGGCCTGGTTTGAAGTGTTTAATTCCAATTAAAAGACTATCGAAATATTTTTAGGCATAATGAACTCCGAGCAAAAAAACATATTTGACAATATCATTGGCCAAAGCGATCCAATGAAGGAAATCTTCAGTATTGTCGAAAAAGTGGCAAACAGCAACACCACGATCATAATTAATGGAGAAACCGGAACAGGCAAAGGGCTTATTGCCAGAGCAATTCACGAAAGCTCTGATCGAAGCAGCAATCCTTTTATTCAGATCAATTGTGGTGCAATTAGTGCAGGTCTTTTGGAAAGTGAGCTTTTCGGTCACGTTAAAGGAGCCTTTACAGGCGCTATAGCAAATAAACCGGGAAAATTTGAACTGGCAGAAGGAGGTTCCATCTTTTTAGATGAAATCGGCGATATGAGCCCGGACCTTCAGGTAAAAGTTTTAAGAGTACTTGAAGAAAATGAATTTGAACCTGTAGGTGGAAGCAAAACCATAAAGGCAAATGTAAGGGTCATCGCTGCAACCCATCGGGATTTGGAAGAAGAAGTTCAAAAGGGAAATTTCAGGGAAGACCTGTTTTATCGCCTTTATGTCATACCAATAACTCTCTCTGCTTTAAAAGAAAGAAAGTCGGATATACCCCTGCTGATTTCGCATTTTATTAACCAGTTCTGCCTGGAGAAGAAAAAGGACAAAATAACGATTTCGGACGGGGCTATGAAAATGCTGGTGAATCGAACCTGGCCCGGGAACGTAAGAGAACTTAAAAATTTGATTGAAAGGCTTGTAGTTTTAAATGAAGGAGGAAAGATACTGCCTGAGGATTTGCCTGATAAATTTAAAGCCGGAGCAAATGAAAAAATACTGCCTGATATTGATGTGCCGGAAGAAGGGATAAGTTTTAATACAGCAGTAACCGAATATGAAAAAGCCCTTATCATCAAAGCTCTTAAAAAAACCAACTGGATTAAAAACAAAGCGGCTGATTTTCTCCAGATTAAACGAACAACCCTGGTGGAAAAAATAAAAAGGCACAAAATAAAAAAGAAAGCGTAAAACGTCAGATCTCGTTAAGTGGTTAAGTAGTTAACCTCTCAACCACTCAACGAGGTCCAGATTTAGCAGTTTACAGACATTTTTCGAATAAAATATCCCTCGCGTGTTTTGGAGGCATCAATGGAAGATTATAAAATCCTGTTTGTTGATGATGATAGTGCTATACGGAGCATTGTAGATCAATATCTTTCCAGGGAAGGTTACAAGGTCTGGCTTGCGGAAAGTGGCATTGAAGCTTTAAAATTATTAAAAGATAAAAAATTCGATATTGTCTTTACAGATTTCAAGATGCCTGGAATCGACGGCATCGAACTCCTTGCCAGAATAAAAGAATACAGTCCTGAAATCGAAGTAATTATTGTGACGGGGCATGGAACCCTGGAGTCAGCCGTCAAAGCTATGAAAACCGGAAGCTATGATTACCTCCAGAAGCCCTTTAAACTTGATCTTTTAAAAATAATCATTGATCGAATTGTCGAGGAAAAAAAGATTAAGCGGGAAAATGTATTGCTGAAGAAAAGAATAAAAGAAAGACATAAATACGACGAAATGGTTGGAATCAATCTGAGGATGCAGGAAATTTACGAAATAATTGACAGAATGAAACCCTACAGCCCCAACGTGTTAATCCAGGGTGAGAGCGGGACGGGAAAAGAACTAACCGCCCATGTCATCCACAAAAACAGCGAACGAAAAGACAAACCCTTTATCCCTGTAAATTGCAGCAGTTTTGTAAAAAAACTTCCTGAAACCAGGAAGCCCGATACCTTTATAGATCTTTTAAAACATCAAGGCGGAACCATCTTTCTGGATGAAATCGCTGAAATTCCGCCTGCAATCCAGAGTGAATTCCTTCGGGCGGAGAAGCATAAACCAATGGAATCAGGCGGCAACAAAGAAAAAAATGACTTTGACCTAAGGATAATCGCTGCTACAAATAAAGACATCGAAGAAAGCCTTGAAAACGGAAGCATAGAACGAAAATTCTTCAACTACCTTAATGCCGTTTCTATTAACATGCCTCCATTGAGGGATCGAAAAGAAGATATCTGCCTGCTTATAATCAACTTCTTAGATAAATTTAAATCCCGGGGCTCAAATAAGATTTTGAATGTATCTACAGAGGCTATGGATTATTTATTAAAATATAATTGGCCGGGCAATGTGATCCAGTTAGAAAATGTCATTGAAAGATCTTTTGCCTTTGGAGTAGATACCACTATTCAAGTTGAGGATCTTCCTGATGAAATAAGGGCTTTCGGAAAAATTGCAAAACAATATTAACCTTACAACGACATTTATCGCTAACCATAATGCGCATTTTTTAACATGTTTGTTTGCTTATCACGCAAGTGTTCCGGGTTGCGAGTTACGAGGTGTGAGTTACGTGTTGCGAGGTGTTAATGGAAATACTCCTTTTTATACCCCGTACCCCGTAACCCGAAACGCGCAACCCGTACCCCGTACCCCGCAACCCGCAACTCGTAACCCGTACAAGGAATGTTAAATGATTGTTAGAAATATAAAAGATAAGGAAGTCATGGAAACCACCTACCTTGCCCATGGCGGAGCGGTTGCGCAGATGATATTAGACCGTCGCACCCTTAAAGAAATCGGTTTCCTTGCCATAGCAACCCTTGAACCAGGCAGGAAAATCGAGGAACATATTGATCCTATGGAAGAGATATATTTTATCCTGAGCGGATCAGGCGAAATGCAGGTGGACGATGAAAAAAGACAGGTTGTTCCAGGCGATGCCACCTGGATCCCCACAGGCTCAAGACATTCGCTTTTGAATACAGGCGAGGAGAATTGTATAGTTCTTGTGACAGCATCGTCAGCATGGATGTAAGCGTTCACATGCACCGCATCTGCACGCGATCAGGGCAACCAGCATAGCAGACTATAGCTGATCGCCCTGATCACGCACATATGCAGCACCTGTGAACGCTTACAGGACTGAAATTGTGCAACCTTTTTGCCAAATGAGCGTGAACGGGTACGCTTGGATAAAGGATTGATTTTTGAGCAAACCCTAAGGAGGTGACAAAGATGATTATTAGAAAAGCTGACTTTGCCGGAACCTGGTACCCTGGAAATGCCGGGAAATGCGAAAGGGAAATAAACAGTTTTCTTTCAGAAAAGATAAAAGCTCCATCTATTGAAAACCCGGTGGGAGGGATCGTGCCCCATGCCGGCTGGTATTTTTCAGGGAGTATTGCATGTAATGTGATTCATTCCCTCAAAAAAAGCAGTCCGCCCGATGTTTTTGTAATTTTTGGAATGCATCTTCATTCCGGTTCACCATGCTATATTATGAAAGAAGGCGCCTGGGAAACACCCTTTGGTGAAATCCAAATAGAAGAATCCCTGGCTAAAGAGCTGACTGGCAGGTTTTCCTTTAACATTGAAACGCCTGATAGCTTTACCCAGGATAATACCATTGAACTCCAGCTTCCTTTTGTAAAATACTTCTTTGATAATGTTAAAATCGTTCCCATTGGTGTTCCCCCGGCAAAAGACTCTCTTAAAATCGGAAAGGCTGTTGTCGAGATCGGAAATAAGCTTGGTCTGAGGATCAACATTCTCGCCTCCACAGACCTTACCCATTATGGGCCCAACTATGGATTTGTACCCAAAGGAACAGGGCAGGCAGCCCTTGACTGGGTACGAAATGAAAATGATCGCCAGGTTATTGATGCAATGACAGCCATGGAGCCGGAAAGAGTGATAACCGAAGCTTTGTCAAACCAGAATGCATGTTGTGCAGGTGCTGCCGCAACAGCGATAGCTGCTGCAAAAGAGCTTGGAGCAAAGCGTGCGGAAGAGATAGCCTACGCCACCAGCTATGATAAAAGTCCTGGGGACAGTTTTGTTGGGTATGTGGGGATTGTATTTTAATTAGTTGAGGGGTCGGGAAGTTTTTCAATCTCCGCATTGTCCACCTGGGGAACAGCCTAATAGCGAGAGCAAGCCTTAACAAATTAGTACAGTACTCCGTACGCGCCCCCTATCCTTTAAGTTAAGCCCATACAGGCAGAGACGATCATCGCCACCGTGGGAACCTATCTACTGGGGCTGGTTCAAATCTAATCTCCATCCGCCTCAGGCGGACCGTACGAAAGTCCCCCAATAATATTGTTAAGGCTTGCTCTCGCTATTAGGCTGTTCCCCAGGTGGACCGACGACAATCAGTAAAGCGTTATCGGTTCACTTAAAAAACCTTTGAAGAGAAACTCCCCGACCCCTCAATTAGCTAAAAACTTGTTTTCAATCGAGAATACTTTCTACAAGTTCTTCAACTCTCTTTTCTATCTCATCACGAACAGTTCGCATGAAATCTATCGGCTTTCCGATTGGGTCCGGCACGTCCCAATCTTTGACTGTTGCTCCCGGGACATAAGGGCATTCTTCACCACATCCCATGGTGATAATCATGTCCGGTTTTACAGCGGAAATTGCAGATTCTAAAGATTGGGTTTTTCTAAATTCCATATCTATCCCTTTTTCCCCCATTGCTTCAACCATGACTGGGTTAATTTTAAGCTCCGCCTTGCTCCCACCGCTTAAAGCTTCTATCTTATCGCCGGCAAAGTATTGGGCAAATGCTGAGGCCATCTGACTTCGACATGTATTCCCGATGCATGCAAAAAGAATTTTTTTTCTGCCAAGAAACGGTTTTAAAAGGCTGCCTGTAGCTTCTTTTATATCATCAAGAACTGTTGGGTGCTTTTTAATATCTCCTTTTTTTTCAATCCTGCGATAAGTCAGGCTGCCGTGATAATCGGCCCCGATTGCATCGAAAAAATATTTCACAGTCAGGAAAAGACCATCAAAGAGGTTTTTCCCTTTTGTCGCGCCTATAGAAAGAAGGAACCCCTGTCTCGTTTTTCTGCCCGGATCCATCAAGTTTAGTTTGTATTTCCTTGACCACAGTGTTTGGCTTCTGTCAATTAAAGTCTTTAACTGCGCTGTAGCGGAGTAGAAATAAATTGGTGTAGCAGTTACAACAACATCAGATAGTCTAAGTAGAGAATAGATTTCCCCAGCCATATCATCATCTTGAATGATACACTTCCCGTTTTTTTCACAAAAACCGCATCCCCTGCACGGATTAATATTCTTTTTAGCAACCTCTATGATATGGGTTTTAGCCCCTGAATTTTCAGCTTCGTTCAGGAATGCTTTTAGAAGATAATCCGTGTTCCCATTTTCCCTGGGACTTCCCTGTAATCCTAGTATCAGCATGATAAAAATTTTTTAGCCCGACAACGTAACTTACAAGCATAATTTAGCAGCAACTACGGGTTGCGGGTTGCGCGTTTCGGGTTACGGGGTATAAAAAAGGAGTATTTCCGATTAACACCTCGCAACCCGCACCTCGCACCTCGCAACCCGATACCCGTATTATGGGTAGCGATAAATATCGTTGTAAGGTTAGTCTTCCATCAGTTTTTTAATCAAATCGACCAGCGGCGGCTTTAAAGTTCTCCATTTTGGTTTAATCGCCTTATCTTCATGCCAGGCAAATTCTATTGCATCGTATCTTTCAGGTATCAGTTTTTCGTATTTTTCACCATACATTACTGCAGGATAATATTCCACATATAACATACGACTCGGATCAATATTGAATTCTCTTGTGACTTTTGTTGCAATATGACCGGAGCAGCTTTTGATGCTAATATTGCTTTCTGAAATATCCGAAACAACAGCTATGATCGGCCTTATATAGTCAAGTCCTTTCCCGTTGCCCTTTTTAAGATCAAAGATCCGCAGTCGGCACTTTCCACTTCCAAGGCGCAGTTTACCGCCAAATCCTTCCCACGAGAATATATCGTTATATATAAGCATAATAGTAAAGAATCCACGCCCGTCGGAGATCCCGCCAGGCGGGGAAGGACGTGGCATTGATTTACCCATCGAAGGGGCTGTAGGTTACACTATGTTTTAAGTGTCTAAAGTGAGCTAAAGTGCCTAAAGTTGTAGTGTCGCTCTGCTCCATCTTTTTTATAAAAATAAAATAGACAGAATTCCTTAACTTTAGTCACTTTAGACACTTTAGTTCACTTTAGGCACTCTTATTTATTCAGGCAAAGCCTATTATCTCTGACTACACACAAAGTATGTGGTTTTAAAATTGAATAAAGCCGCCTATCGGGTCAATCCGCTGTATATTCGCAAAAGCTTGTCAGGGAGTTCACGAACATCTGAAATAACATTGTGATTCACGTCTCCATACAGATCGTCCAGCTTTGAGTATTGGGCAAGGTTAACCGTTATTGAGTGAACGTAAATATTCTTTGAGTGCACTTCGGATATGGCCTTGCGTGTATCCTTGATAGCATAATCCTGCTTGTAGTCAACATCGTTGGGGAAACCGTCGCTTAAAATTATCATCAGGCGGACTTTGGAAGATACAAAGTCAAATTTACCGGCAGCATGGCGGATTGCCGCTCCCATCCGTGTGCTTCGTTGCGGAGCCATGGCACTTATCCGCTGGCGGACAGAAGTTCCCATGTCTTCGTCGAAATCCTTTATTTTAAAATAATCGACTCCCAGGCGACCGGTTCCTGAGAATCCTGCAATGGCAAAGGCATCTCCTACGATTTCAAGCGCCTCGCAGAAGAGCACAATCGCTTCTTTTTCAACATCAAGAACAGATGCACGAGAGCCGTAAACAGTGTTTGATGTGGACCTGGAAAGATCTACCAGAAGCAAAACAGCAACATCTCTCTGCTCTTTTATCCGTTTGATATACAGCCGGTCGGAAGGCGTTATCCCCGCCCTTTTGTCCATGACAAAATCTAAAAGGGCCCTGTAATCGAATTCATCTCCTTCTACCCATTGCCTTAATATTTTGAGACCTTCCGGTTTTAAAAGTTCAAACGCATATTTAATCTTCTTTACCAAAGCGTGGTGCCGCTCAAGCACATCATTATAATAACTGTCCTGGTATCCATTTAATGTTTTTTCAACAATCCTTACATGTTCATTAAGATAATCGCAAATGTTGCAGTCCCATTCTTTGTACCAGAAAGTCTTGCCGGTATCAGTATCAGCTATGGAGATATCAATGGCTTGAGGTTTTGAAGGACCAATGATTTCCTGAATTTCTATTCCTCGAAATTCACCTGCCCCGATCATATCTTCTATGTCTTCAGGGGATAAAGCTCCATTATTTGCTTCAAGGCGCTTTCTTATTTCAGATTTATAAACTTTAAAACCCCTTGCTTCAAGCCTCATCTTGACAGTTTCAGCAATATTTTCAACATTACTGTTTGCCAGGTAAAAAAGATCCGGCCGAAGTTGACGCCCAAATGGAAATTTTACAGCCAGGTAATGTTTCGTTATCTTATCATTATCCGGATTCTTTTTTAAAATAGCCTCTATTTCAGGATAGGTGCAAATTACCAGTTGAGCACATGCTTCAACGGTATTATCCTCCCTGATCTTTTTTTCAAATCGACCGGCAGCCTTTTTTATATACTCTTCATCAGCGGGCAGATTTCCATCTGTGAAACTGCCAAGGGCAACTCGTAAATACAGGAGGTAGACAGGCTTAATGCATCTTTCTTCTTTGAAGATACGCATAGCTTCCTTTTGAAGCATTGGCAAAAAGTTTCTAACAAGGCCGGGATATCGCCTGGCAAGCAATGTTCTAATACGGCCATGTTCGAAAATTGTAAACAGGTCGGATGCAAGCTCTTTTTTCGGAAAAAGCAGAAAAAACCGTTGCAGGTCGGATAGTTTTCCCTGTGAGCTTTCGCTTTCCGTGCCGGGACTGATCAGGGGGCATTTTTCGATTGCTCTCTCTAAATCAAAATCGAATGTGTTAAACTCAAAGTGTCCGGATTCAAACCTGGCAAGACATTTATACAATTTTATGTTTTCTTTCTTTTTTTTGAAAGTACTTATTTCATCGGGCAGATAAATAAATTTTCCGTCACAGCAGGCGCCCGGTTTGCTGTCGCCTTCAACACCGTAGGATTTCGGCAGCATGGACAGAGGCCGTATGGGAATCATAAATCCGGTTCTTGCACGAAGATAATGGTTTATCTGTTGCGCGACCTGTGAAATGGGTACAGTTATCTGCATACCCTCGTATGTATCAATGCCCAGTTTTGATGTAAGGGATAAAAATTTTATGCCAAGCTTCATGTTTTGCCGTACTTTTTCAAGGCCTAAAGATACAAATTTGCTTAAAGCTTGCTTTGAAAGAAGATACAACCCATTTTCCATGCCATCAAAAAAAGGATCGGCCAGACGAAATTCTTCACGTACCAGTCTTATCAGCTCTTTTATTTGCCAAGGACGCTTTGAAGAAGGAAAGGAAAGCACGATTTTTGGCAACACATAAGAAAAATGCTGACACTGGCTGTATGTCAAATCTTTGGAAAAGGTAGTGCTAAGAAGTTTAAGATACTGAGCTGTCGATTGTTTATCACCTGCGGTTATTAAAAGAGCCAGGGATTTTAAGGGGCCTTTTAAAGTATATGTCCCTTTTTTTTGCATAATATCAACGGCATCAAGAAACATTGCAAGAATCCTGCCGTCGCTATGCTTTAGCACAGGCACAAGATATATGGCAATAAGCCGGCCAAAGGTCGGGCCTACCTTTCCGGCTTTCCGGGTCAGGTCACGATATTGTAAAAGCTTATCGTAGTTTATATTTTCAATAAGCTTGATGTATCCCTCGGCAATGGCGTGACCGAAAGAAATTTCCGAAGACATGCCCCACAGTGTTTCATCGACCAGCATCTTTATGTTTTCAGAAGAAACGGGTCGCTTTTTCTTTTTCAGGCCCGCTGAAACCACCTTCGCCAGATCAGGATCGGCCACAGCAAGCAATTTTAAAGGGTTTTCTTTAGTCATAGAAAAATAGGTGGTTAAAAAATATCCTCTATTAGATCGTTCAACGTTTCCTGCAGCCTTTCATCGTCTGTAAGCGGTAGGCATATTGCTGTCTTACATGCTTCGTGTATTGGCGTGCCTCTTCTGGTCAACTGGGCGGCATATATCAACAGGCGGGTACTTGCCCCTTCCGTCAAACCTTGCTCCCTGATATTCCTTATTTTTCCTGCCAGGGTAACAAGCCTCATGGCTGTTTCCATTTCGATTTCTCCTTCATGAGAAACGATCCTGGCTTCCTTTTCAGCTTCAGGATAATCAAATTCAAGGGCGACAAAACGCTGGCGCGTGCTTTGTTTTAAATCCTTTAAAACAGATTGATATCCTGGATTATATGAGATCACCATCATAAAATCGTTATGAGCGCGTATTATCTCACCTTTTTTATCTATGCTAAGTGTTCTTCGATTGTCGGTTAAAGGATGAATAACAACGGTTGTATCCTTGCGGGCTTCTACAATCTCGTCGAGATAGCATATGGCGCCAATGCGCACAGCGTTTGTCAATGGGCCATCGACCCATACGGTTTCATCGCTTTTCAGAAGGTAACGACCTATCAGATCAGATGCAAACAGGTCTTCGTGACAGGAAACTGTTATAAGGGGCCGTTTCAATCGATATGCCATATATTCTACATACCTTGTTTTTCCGCAACCGGTCGGCCCCTT
>JAUWMJ010000010.1 GCA_030613225.1 Desulfobacterales bacterium | reverse complement strand
CCCAGGAATTGCTTTTGATGAGAAAGGCGGAAGGATAGGGTCAGGTGACGGCTATTATGACAGGCTTATTCCAAAACTTCCGATTACCACAAGAAAGGTCGCTCTTTCATTTGAAAGCCAGATAATTCAGCAGGTGCCGGTAGAATCCCACGACAGACATGTTGATATTATCATTACGGAAAAAAGAATAATTTATAAAATATAAAGGACGGCATTTAAGCCGCCGGGTTTAATATTTTTTCCAGTTCCTGCAGATTTGCATCTTCTCCCACTGCTATAACAGTATCACCCGCCTCTATCGTAGCTTCGAAAGAAGGATTAAACAGCATGCTTCCGTCCAGCTTTTTGATGGCAATTATTATCAAGTTATATTTTTGCCTGATTCCAGTATCCTTTAATATAATGTTAACAAGGCTGGATGAAGCGCTGACCGGTATCTCCTCCATCTGGATGTCTTTCCGTTTGTGGGCGAATGCAAAATCCAGGAAGCTTGTCACCGTGGGACGGATAATGCGTTGAGCCATACTTGCAGCACCTATATCATAAGGAGATTCAACTGTATTGGCTCCCGCAGCCTGCAATTTTGACTTAGCTTTTTCCTGACTTGCCCTGGCTATTATTAAAAGATCAGGGTCCAGTTGTCTGGCTGTAAGTACAAGAAAAACATTGTCGGCATCAGAAGCAAGTACTGCAATCACGCCTTTTGCCCGTTTGATGCCTGCTCTTATCAAGTTTTTCTCATCGGCAGCATCCCCGGAAATATAAAGAACGCCATCGGCATCCATAACAGGAATCAGTTCCGGGCTTTTCTCGATAACCACCAGGTCAAGGGGCTTTCTTTTCAGGTCCCTGCATAATACCCTGCCGATACGCCCATATCCGCATACTATATAATGGTCTTTCATCCGGTCAATTTTTTTTTCCAAGCTTCTTCTCCCCAATATAATTCTGATTCTTCCTTCAACCATGAACTGCACTACGGCAGCTGCAATATACAATGTGAAACCCACCCCGAAAAAAACAAGCAATATAGTAAACAATCGTCCTTCTTGGCTGACGTGGTGTACTTCACTATACCCAACAGTGGAAATAGTGATAATAGTCATATACAGCGCATCAAGAAACCCCCAGCTCTCTATAACTATATATCCTGCTGTCCCGAAAATGACGATACACAGCGCCATTATGATCCCGGTTATTAGATGCTTTGTATTCTCCATATTACAACTTTATCAGGAGCAAGCTTCCCTGTCCTCAACTAACTTAATTGCATCCTTAATTCTGGATAAAACCCTGTCTTTGCCTATAATTTCAATAATTTCAAATATGCCCGGGCTGGCCGTTTTCCCGGTCAATGCAAGACGCACAGGTTGGGCGATTTTTCCAAGTTTAAGGCCTGTTTTTTCCATAACCGCTTTAAATGCATTTTCAAGATCCGCCTCTTTGAACTCATCCAGCGCTTCAAGTTGATCTAACAACAGCCGGAGAGGCTCAACAGAAGCAGGCCTGAAAAATTTTTTAGCAGCTTTTTCATCATATGAGACGGTATCGGCAAAGTAGAACCCTGCGTCATCAGCCATCTCTTTTAAAGTTTTACTCCTGGCATTAAGGGTTCTAATTACGCTTTCAATAAAAGGTCCTTCCTGGAAACTGTAACCTTTTTCTTTTAAAAAGGGTGAGAGATACTTAATAAGTTCATCCGGCGGTGTTGCCTTTATGTGATCGGCATTCAGTGCGAGGAGTTTTTCAGGATTAAAGATTCCTGCGCTCCGACCGATGTTTTCAAGGGAAAATTTTTCTACGAGTTCATCCCTTGAAAAAAACTCCTGGTCTCCATACGACCAGCCCAGCCGGACCAGATAGTTGATAAAAGCGTCCGGCAAATACCCCATGTCTCTGTATGCTGTAACAGACATGGCGCCATGACGTTTGCTCAACCGTGTCCGATCGCTGCCCAATACCATGGGAACGTGGCCAAAAGTAGGCAACGGGCTATTTAAAGCTTTATAAAGAAGAATTTGTTTGGGTGTATTCATAACATGATCGTCGCCGCGGAGCACCGTATTTATTCCCATTGTAATATCATCAACAACAACAACAAAATTGTATGTAGGACTGCCGTCACTTCTGGCAATTATAAAATCATCAAGTTCTTCATTTTGGAAAACTATATTGCCTTTAATTACATCTTCAAGCACGGTGGTTCCTGAAACCGGCGCTTTAAACCGGATGACGGCATTATCGGTCCTGCCGAGACCTTTTTCACGGCACGTACCGTCATACTTGGGCTTACCACCGACCTCCATAGCTTTTTTCCTCATTTCTTCAAGTTTCTCAGGTGAACATGTGCAGTAGTAGGCAAATCCTGAATCAAGAAGCTTTTGGAGGTATTCAGTGTAAATATCAAACCGCCGTGACTGAAAAAAGGGGCCTTCATCCCAGTCTATCTCGAGCCACTCAAGAGCTTCAAAAATAGCATCTACAGATTCCCTGGTGGAACGTGCTGTATCCGTATCTTCGATTCTCAGGATAAATTTGCCTTTCATATGGCGCGCATACAGCCAGTTAAAAAGAGCTGTTCTTGCCCCGCCAATATGCAGATAGCCGGTTGGGCTGGGGGGAAAACGAGTTATGATTTTTTTCATTTTATTTCATCCTTTGTAACATTTTAGCTATCTGAATGCTAATGCTAATTTGGTCATGTTTTTCAATAGGCTAAATTAATACCATCCTTTTAAAAAATAGTGTGATTGTGTTTTGCAGTAAATCCTGCCAGGTTTAAATGACTTATTTATTACTTATTTTTAACTACAATAAGTAAATCTCGGAAAATTGAAAAACTGCTGATAAATTTCTTTTTTGTAAAATTAATGTAATACCAGTATCTCACGGTTGAAAAAAGAAAAAAACCATAGAGGATTATAAAACAGCTATTTCGTTTAATATTACATAGTTTTATGATATTTGTTTGTTTGTCAAAATTGATTATAGGTAGCATATAAGCAAAAAGAGCACAAGACAGCAATATAAAAATATAGGAAATTTCTTGACAAGCTTCTCTATTTCAATTACTAAAGCCTCTGCTTTGTTAAAAAGTAGTGATTTGCATAATATTATAAATAATTTTATATAGTTAGGAGATTACTCATGGCTGTACCAAAACGAAAAACATCCAAGTCAAAACGGGATAAACGGCGAACCCATCAAAAAGTTGCTGCCCCTAATGTTACTGAATGCCCTCAGTGCGGAGAAGCCACTCTTTCCCATCATGCATGTCCGAGTTGCGGCACATACAAAGGACGCAGCGTGATTGAAACCGAAGAATAATACCTGGGTTAAGCGGTTCAGCGTTCACGGTTCCCGGTTGAAACGAGCTAACTGGATGTCAGCAAAAGGAAAATACGTTGATAAGTTCAAATATTCTGTTTCGCCCAACGGGTGAAAGAGGCTAATTTAAGTCGCGCCTTAAACGGCAGCAATAAAGGCAAGAATATCAGCAGCCTATAACCTTTGAACCTTGAACTCTGAGCCCTGGTCGCCTACGGCGCCGCCAGAGGCGGTTAAACCTGGAACCGTTCACTTTAGATAATAATAAAAAGGAAAGATACAGATGTCCTCATCTTCCAATAATACTCAAACAGCTCTTAAGGGCCTTGATCTTGAATCAAGGCAAATGGTTCTCGATACTGTCGGGCAGCTCAGGAAGCGGTTACTTACCAAAGAAAAGATCCTTGAGTTTGACAGGAAGGAAATATTTCCTGAAGATGTAATCCGGGAGATGCTAGGCCCGGAGATTGGTTTGCAGCTCTTGATGATTCCGGAAGCTTATGGAGGAATGGGAGGCGGCACAAGGGATTGCTTTGCAGTTACCCGTGAAATGTCCAAAATTTGCTTAGGAATTACGACCGCTTTTTTTGCTATTCAATTGGGTGCAGACCCCTTGCTGGTCGGCGGGACTGAAGAACAGAAAAAAAAGTGGCTTGGCGCCATTGCCCAGGGAAATTCGCTGGTAGCTTATGCTGTAACTGAGCCTGCCGCAGGCAGCGACGTGGTCGGGATAAAGACCAAGGCTGATCCTGTATTAAACGATTCCGGTGAAATTGTCGGATACAAAATAAACGGAACAAAGCAGTTTATTTCCACTGGAGGAGCTGCTGATTTCATTACACTCCTTGCAAAGACCCCGGAAGGACTAGCCTTTTTCGTCATTGAAAAGGGTACGGAGGGTTTTTCTTCCGGCAAAAGTGAAGAAAAGCACGGAATAAGGTCATCACAGACATCACCGCTTACTTTCACAGACGTTTTTGTTCCCATTGAAAATCTTATTGGCGGTGTGCCGGGTAAAGGGTTAAAGCAGGCAAACAAGGTTTTTGGCTATACACGGCTCATGGTGGCTGCAATGGGATTAGGCCCAGGAGAGGCGGCGCTGGACATTGTTATTCCCTATGCAAAACAAAGGGTTGTCTCCGGTTCTGCTTTATCGGAAAAACAGGGTTATACACATAAGCTGGTCGTGCCGAATGCTGTGAGGCTTGAAGCAGCGGCTTCCTATATTGAAGAAATTGCAACCAGGCTTGACTTAGGAGAAAATGATCTGCAGGTTGAAGGTGCTATTGCGAAATATTATGCTACAGAGGCCTCAAATAAGACTGCAGATGATGCAATTCAGGCACTGGGCGGGTACGGGTATATTAATGAATTTGAGGTAGAAAAAATTAAAAGGGATGTAAAAATAACCTGTATTTATGAAGGAACCAGTGAAATTCAGCAGAGTATTATCAGCATATTCCGCTGGAGAACTACTATAAAATCAAAAGGGATGTTTTACAAAGAAATCAGCTCGGAAATGGAAAAGCTGAACGAAACTTTAAATGATCTGGGATGCAGTTTTTATTCAATAGCTGCCGGTGCCCTGAATGATACAATCAAGCTGGTACATGAAAACAAAATGACCCGGAAACAATATATCATGTTTTCCCTGGCTGATATGATGACACATGTAGAGGTCGGAGCAAGTCTGGCCCGCAGAGCAGGTATGGCGGAAAAAGCGGGTACCGCGGAAGCGGAAAAACTAAAAGCCATGTCAAGGATATTTGCCAATGAAGTTTCGCAACTTGTTGCTCAAAATATTCTTAAAATTGTTAGCGGATCAGGACTGTTTGATGCAAATACTGTTTCCGCCTTTTTAGAGAAAATTTCTTATAACCAGCTGCTCCACAGTTATCAGGGCGTTATTGAAGACATGGACAAAGTTGCAGATATATTATTTGAGAGGTAATTATGCGGGATGATGACAAACGTACAGTTGTGGTAACGGGAGGATCAAGGGGTATCGGAAGAGCAATTTGCCTGTCATTTGCAGGACCGGATACACATATCTATTTTAATTATTTTTCACCGGTTGATCCTGATGCTGAAAAGGCTGCGGCCGATGAAACAGAAAAACTTGTTGCCGATGCTGGCGGATCGGCTAAAAGCTTAAGCGTAAATGTGGCTTCGAAAGAAGAAATTGTCGAGTTTTTTAAAAAAATAATTGATGAAACAAACCGAATAGATGTTCTTGTGAACAACGCGGGCATAACGAAAGACGGGTTTCTGGTACGCATGAAGGAAAGCGACTGGGATGCAGTTATGGATATAAATTTAAAAGGAGCATTTCGCTGTATCAAAATTGCCGCAAGGGTCATGATGAAACAGCGTTTTGGGCGTATTATCAATCTGGCTTCGATTGTCGGCGTGATCGGTAACGCGGGACAGGCCAATTACGTGGCTTCAAAAGCCGGAATAATAGGGCTAACCAAAACAGCAGCAAGAGAGTTGGCATCCAGGAATGTCACGGTCAATGCGATAGCACCGGGATTTATAGAAACGGATATGACTGAGTCCCTGCCTGATGATGTAAAAAAAGCAATGCTTAGCCAGATTCCACTTGGGCGGGCCGGGAAACCTGAGGATATAGCATCCGTTATTGCTTTCCTGGCCTCGGAAAAAGCGTCCTATATTACAGGACAGGTAATTCATGTCAGTGGTGGCATGTATATATGAAAGGAGGAAATTTAGATGTCTGTTGAAGATAAAATGAAAAAGATTATTGCAGAAAAATTGAGTGTTGATATGGCGGAGATTGTGCCGGAAGCATCTTTTGTGGATGATCTGGGTGCTGATTCACTCGATCTTGTGGAGCTTATTATGTCAATGGAAGAAGAATTCGATACGGATATTTCCGATGAAGACGCAGAAAAAATATTAACTGTTAAGGATGCCATTGATTACATAAACGCACAGTCATAAACTAAAAAACGGTTTTTTTGATAAACAGTGTCTGAACGGAAAGTCATTTTCAGACAAAATCCGAATATCAAATGACGGAACGACCAAAACCAACCACGCTTGAGGCGTGGTTGGTTTTGGTCATTAAAATATTCTTATTGGGGTCATTGTTTCGTGTTTCGAATTTCTGACTGAAGCAGGAGGTCTCACTAAATAAGGAGGTTCTTTGGGCAGGCGGGTTGTAGTTACAGGAATGGGGCTTATAACGCCTCTTGGAATAGGTGTAAATGAAACTTGGGAGGGTCTTTGCTCCGGCAAATCGGGGATTGGTGAGATAACCAAGTTCGATACGACAAATTTTAAAACAAAAATAGCCGGTGAGGTAAAGGATTTTAATCCTGAAGATTTTCTTCCGACAAAAGAGGCCAAACGTACTGAGCTTTTTATTGCTTATGCTATTGCAGCAGCTCGTATGGCAGTGGAAGATTCCGGGCTGAAGATTGACAGTTCCAATGGAGATAGAGTTGGTGTTATTACCGGATGTGGCCTTGGAGGTCTTGGGATTATGGAACGAACCATTGTATCCATTGACAAACAGGGCCCTAAGAGAGTATCTCCCTTTTTTATTCCCATGATGATAGGGAATATGGCTCCAGGAATGATATCAATCCATTGTGGGGCAAAGGGCCCAAATTCTTCCATTGCTACCGCATGTGCCGCAGGAGCGCATGCTGTCGGCAATTCATTCAAGATAATCCAAAGAGGAGCAGCAGATGCCATGATAACCGGGGGCGTTGAAGCGGTTGTTACTTCCACATGCGTTGCCGGGTTTAATGCCATGAAAGCGCTGTCCACCCGCAATGATCCTCCTGAAAAAGCGTCGCGCCCTTTTGATCGAGATCGTGATGGTTTTATTGTGGGCGAAGGGAGTGGTATTGTTATTCTTGAAGCCCTTGAAAATGCACTTGAAAGAGGAGCGCATATCTATGCGGAAATAGCCGGATTCGGAATGAGCGGGGACGGATATCATATGACCTCTCCTTCTCCGGATGGTGATGGAATGATAAGATGTATGAAAGCGGCCATTGATGACGCCGGAATTGCATACGGTGAGGTTGATTATATAAATGCACATGGCACTTCAACTCCGCTTAATGATTTATATGAAACAAGGGCGGTCAAGTCTGTGTTCAAAGACAAAGCATATTCAATTCCCATAAGTTCTACCAAATCTATGACAGGTCATCTGCTTGGCGGCGCAGGCGGAATTGAAACGGTTTTCACAGCTCTGACGATTCATGAAGGAGTTATTCCTCCGACAATAAATCATGAGAATCCTGCCGAAGAATGCGATCTTGATTATGTACCGAATGTTGCCCGAAAAAAAAATGTTAAGATTGCCATGACAAATTCTTTCGGTTTCGGAGGAACAAACGCATCACTCGTAATTAAGGCGTACGATAATAAGTAGTTTTATTGTAACTACTTAGGTGGATAGGCTGAAGACTGCACGCGGCGCAGGCGCTTGCGCCGCGTGCAGTCTTCAACCTAAATACCTGAGTTACTCCATTTCTTTATACATCACTGAAACCACGATTTTTAAATATCCGGCCCAATTATTTTCTGTTCAGATCTCATTAAGTGGTTAAGTAGTTGAGTTGTTAAGTTGTTGTTATAATAATCATATCCATTATTTGCTTGAAAGTTGGACATTCGGTATTTGAAAAGTTATAACATTTTGAAATGATAGTAATTACTATCCCACTTAACCACTCAACCTCTCAACTACTCAACGATGTCTGCTGTTTATAAAGAGAAGTTTTTTACTTGCGGTTTTATAATTTATTCATATAATATTGATGGTTTCGTAAAAATTCTGAAAAGCTTATTTTTACGAGCGTGTTTTTGTTTTACCACGCTTTTCAAAATACTAAAATGTTACTTTTAACTTATTTACGACTGCTGCCTTACAGAATAAATTCAAGTTGGAGATTAAAGAATGAATGACAGCAATACACCGATCATTATAGGATGTGACCACGCTGCATATCCGTTAAAAGAAAAGGTCAAAGATTATCTTACCGGCAAAGGAATAGAGGTTGAAGATGTTGGGACTAACAGTGAAAAGTCTGTTGATTACCCTGATTTTGGCAAAAAGGTCGCATCAATGGTTTCAAATGGAAATTTCAAGCGGGGCTTACTCCTGTGCGGGACAGGAATCGGTATGTCAATGGTAGCCAACAAATTTTCTCATGTCAGAGCGGCACTTTGCACAGAACCCTTTTCTGCCGAATTGAGCCGGCGTCATAACGATTCTAACATACTTGTAATGGGCGGACGAATGACTGGTGAGACGCTTGCTCTTGAAATAGTAAGGGTTTGGCTTGAAACTCCCTTTGACGGCGGAAGGCATCAGGCAAGATTAAATAAATTTGACACAATTGATTCCTGATGAATTACTTTAAAGAAAGTCAATTTTGATGAATTCGTAAAAAGTCGAATTCATCAGGTTTTAGGTGTTAAGTTTTATGTTAATGATATTATCTGTTTTAACAGAGACTTAAAACTTAAATCCTAAAACTTAAAACGTTTCTTAAAAAGTGATTTTTTTACTTTTTACGAGACCGTCAACAATGTAAGAAAAAGAGGAATAATTTTGCTACTAAAATATGTTGAAAAAATAGATCCTGAAATTGCCGCAATTATTACTAAAGAATTTAAAAGACAAAAAGACACACTGGAGCTCATTGCTGCTGAAAATATTACAAGTCCTGCAGTTATGGAAATCCAGGGAAGCATACTTACCAATAAGTATGCTGAAGGATACCCCGACAGGCGCTATTACCACGGGTGCGAATTTGTAGATATTGCTGAAAAACTCGCCATAGACCGCGCCAAAAAGCTTTTTAGTGCAGAATATGCCAATGTACAGCCCCATTCAGGATCGCAGGCTAATATGGCAATCTATTTTGCATTTTTAAAACCAGGTGATACAGTACTTGGTATGAATCTATCACATGGAGGGCATCTCACACATGGAAGCCCTGTGAGTTTTTCAGGCAGATTATTTAATTTTATTTCTTACGGGGTAAAAAAAGAAACAGGGATTATTGATTATGAAGAAGTTGCACGACTGGCTGACAAGCATAAACCTAAGATGATTGTTGCCGGCGCCAGCGCTTATCCTCGTATCATCGATTTTAAGAAATTTTCTAAAATTGCAAAGCAGGCAGGCGCATATTTAATGGTTGATATGGCACACATTGCCGGTCTGGTGGCGGCAGGCGTTCACCCGTCTCCAATACATTATGCGGATGTTGTTTCCTCAACTACACACAAAACTTTAAGAGGGCCGAGAGGGGGCTTAATTTTAGCCCGCTCGGATTACGGCAAACGTCTTAACAGCGAAATATTTCCAGGGATGCAGGGCGGACCGTTCATGCATGTAATTGCAGCTAAGGCGCTGGCATTCAAGGAAGCTTTCAGCGAAACATTTGTACAATACCAGAATGATGTTGTAAAAAATGCAAAGGCCCTTGCAGAATATATGCTGGAAAACGGTATCAACCTCGTTTCAGGCGGTACTGACAACCATATGATACTTCTGGATTTAAGAAATCTGGGTATTACCGGGAAAGATGCTGCGGCTGTTCTGGAGATAGCAGGCATAACTGTTAATAAAAACTCAATCCCGTTTGAAAAACTAAGCCCGCATATAACCAGCGGTATTCGCATAGGTACACCTGCCGTTACAACAAGAGGCATGAAAGAGCCGGAGATGGAAATTATAGCCAGGCTTATTGTTGATATCCTAAAAAAACCTGGGAATCAGACATTAATTGAAAAAGCCAGGGCCAAAGGAAGTGAGCTTTGCAGGGCTTTTCCGCTTTATAATGGTTATGATTTCTGAATGCCAATTTGGGTCTGTTTTAAAAGGAGGTTTTAGCACTTAAATGCCCGTAAATGGAGAGCGCCCTTCGTGGGAAACTTATTTCATGGATATTACTGCGCTTGTGGCAAAGCGGTCCACATGTTTAAGACGAGTTGTCGGCGCCATCATAGTAAAAGATAAAAGAATTCTGTCAACCGGCTATAACGGAGCGCCAAGCGGCATAAGACACTGTATTGACGTCGGGTGTTTGCGGGAGCAGATGAACGTGGCATCCGGAGAAAGACATGAGTTGTGCCGAGGTATTCATGCGGAACAAAATGCTATTATTCAGGCAGCATTTCATGGTGTTTCAATAAAAGGTTCAACTCTTTTTTGCACAAATCTTCCATGTTCAATATGTGCTAAAATGATTATTAATGCTGGATTAAAAAAAATTTATTACAAAGACGGGTATGCGGATTCCATGTCCGAAGAAATGCTGAAAGAAGCAGGCGTTGAAGTGATTAAACTTAACAATAGCAAGCAGGGGGAAAACAAATGAAATGTCCGTTTTGTGGAGAAATTGACAACAAGGTTATAGATTCCCGGCTGAGCAAAGACAGCAATGTCATTCGCAGACGCAGGGAATGTCTTGAATGCAGCAGAAGATTTACTACTTATGAACACATAGAAGAAATCCCCATTATGATTATCAAGAAGGATGGGCGTCGAGAACTTTTTTCCCGAGACAAGATTCGTTCCGGCATTAAAAAAGCCTGTGAAAAAAGAAACATCAGCATGAATGTCATCGAAGATTTTATAGACAATCTGGAGCGCGACCTCAGGGAAACCGGGGAAAAAGAGATTCCTTCTACAGACCTTGGTGAAAAGATAATGATAAAACTCCACGAGATGGACGATGTTGCATATGTAAGGTTTGCATCTGTTTACAGAGAATTTAAGGATGTAAACGATTTTGTTTCAGAACTTAAGGGCCTTTTAAGCAAACAGTAAATGTAATCGTTCACGGGTTCAAGGTTCAGGGTTCAAGGTTTTTAAAAAAGGAGATGTTTAGCCTGAAATATCGCCTTTCTTACGCACAATACGGCTTGCGACCGAGCAAGATACGAGGTACTTAATTAAAATTAGATTATTTCATCCTGGCCGAAGGGCAGAAGCAACGAAAAAACGCAACCCAAAATGGTGAAGCTTGAACCTGTGAACGGATACCAGTAAATATAATGGATGATAAAGCATTCATGAAAATGGCCTTAGACCTTGCGGTAAAGGGCCGGGGCTTTACTTCACCGAATCCTGTGGTCGGCGCTGTAGTCGTTAAAGACGGCATTGTTGTTGGATCGGGATATCATGAAGCTCTTGGGAAGGCTCATGCAGAAGTTAATGCAATCAAGGATGCCGGAAATTTGGCAAAAGGAGCAACTCTCTATGTAACTCTTGAACCCTGTACTCATCATGGACGGACACCTCCCTGCACTGAAAAAATCAATGATGCAGGTATCAGCAGAGTCGTAGTAGCCATGAAAGATCCCAACCCCGATGTAAAAGGGAGCGGTATCGATTATTTAAAAAAACAAGGGATTGATATCTCCTCGGGTCTTTATGAAGACAGGGCCAAAAGACTGAATGAATCATTTATAAAATACGTCCAAACGAAACGCCCCTTCGTTATTATAAAATGTGCCGCAACACTGGACGGAAGAATTGCAACAAGAACGGGGGATTCCAGATGGGTATCCGGTGAGGAATCCAGGACCTTTGTTCACAGGCTCAGGCACGCTGCCGATGCAATCATGGTGGGGATCGATACCGTCAAAAAGGACAATCCGAGATTAACAACACGTTTAGAAGGCATGAAGGGCTCAGACCCGATAAGAATCATCCTTGATACGCATCTTTCAATTTCCGAAGATGCCCGGATATTGCACCTTGATTCCGATTCTGATACAATCATTGCAACCGGAGCATCTGCTTCAAAGGACAGAAAGGCGGCAATAGAAAAAAAAGGCGTTCGGATTCTTGAAGTTTGTGTTAAAGACGGACTTATCGATCTTGATATTCTGATTGAGAGTCTTGGGGGTTTAGGTATTACAAGTCTTCTTATTGAAGGCGGAAGCCGTGTAATTGCTTCATCCCTTGCAGCCCGGATTGTTGATAAAGTTATCTTTTTTTACGCTCCCAGGATCCTGGGCGGAGATGATGGTGTTCCAATATGCGCTGGAGCCGGCCCGGAGTTAATGAGTGAATCAATTCCGTTAAAAGATATCAATGTCCGGAGATTCGGCGATGATGTCATGATCGAAGGGTATATTGATACATGTTCACAGGGATTATAGAAGGTCCTGGAACCATTTCAGGAATAAAGCCGTCCGGTCATAGCAGACGTATGGCTATAAATGCCGATTACGAGCTTGATAATACAAAAATTGGCGACAGCATAGCAGTAAATGGTGCATGCCTGACCGTAGTATCTTTCAGCGGAAGACGCTTTGAAGTGGATGTTTCCCCTGAAACTGTTGCAAAGACAACCCTGGGCAAGGCAAGAATCGGAGACCGTGTAAACCTTGAAAGAGCCTTGCGCATTTCCGACAGAATAGACGGGCATCTTGTTTCAGGGCATATCGACGGTATAGGAACAATAAAAAGCAGAAAGACTGAAGAAAATGCAATCATTATTACTTTTAATATACCGGAGTCGGTTGCGTATTATTTAATAAAAAAAGGCTCTGTTGCCGTGGACGGTATCAGCCTGACTGTTAATGAATGCGATCATGAAAGCTTTCAGGTGAGCATTATTCCGCATACGGCAAAGCTGACTACTCTTGGCTTTAAAAAAATATCGGATTCGGTTAATGTTGAAACAGACATGATCGGAAAATATGTTGAACGCTTTGTTACACAAACGCAGTCAGGTGAAAATAAAAAAGAAGCCGGAAAAGCATCCGTTGACATGCAGTTTCTTGCTAAAGCCGGTTTTCTTTAAATATTGATGGTTTCGTAAAAAACAACTCTTTACAAAATATTCAGGAGATAAATAAATGTCCATTATTGCAATAGAAGACGCCATTAAGGATATCCGAGCCGGTCGTATGGTCATTCTTGTGGATGATGAAGACCGTGAAAACGAAGGGGACCTTACAATGGCTGCTGAAGCGGTTACGCCTGAAGCCATAAATTTTATGGCTAAATACGGACGTGGGTTGATATGCCTTTCAATGACAGGAGAAAAGCTCGATTCCCTTAATTTGCCGATGATGGTTGATAACAACACATCCCAGTTTCAGACAGGGTTCACTATTTCCATCGAGGCCAGATGCGGCGTAACCACCGGAATATCCGCTGCAGATCGTGCCACAACAATCCACACCGCAATTAATGATAACGCCAAGCCAACCGACCTTGTCAGGCCGGGACATGTATTTCCATTACGGGCAAGAGAAGGCGGGGTTATGGTACGATCCGGTCAGACCGAAGGTTCTGTGGATCTTGCGAGACTTGCCGGATTAAAGCCCGCAGGCGTTATTTGTGAAATTATGAATGATGATGGTACGATGGCTCGAATGCCGTCTTTAGAAAAAGTCAGTAAAGAACATGGTCTCGGAATATGTACAATCGCAGATCTCATTGAATATCGCATGCGAACAGAATCTTTTGTTCACAGAGAAGTAGAAACAGTTATTCCTACGGGCCATGCCGGAAAATTCAAAGTTGTTGTGTATGAAAATGATATGGAGGATATACAGAATATTGCCCTGGTCAAGGGTGAAATCGATCCTGAAAAACCGATTCTTGTTAGGGTTCACTCAGAATGCCTGACCGGAGATATCTTCGGATCTCTAAGATGCGACTGTGGTGATCAGCTGCACAAGGCAATGGAAATGATGGACAAGGAAGGAGCAGGAGTCCTTCTTTACATAAGGCAGGAAGGCAGGGGCATCGGTCTTGTTAACAAATTAAAAGCCTATGTACTACAGGATGAGGGACTGGATACTGTTGAGGCAAACGAAAAACTTGGATTTAAAGCGGATTTAAGGAATTATGGTATTGGCGCCCAGGTACTGGTTGACCTCGGAGTTAGAAAGATGAAACTCATAACCAATAACCCAAAAAAAATGATCGGCCTTCAGGGGTATGGACTCAGTATTGTCGAGCAGGTTCCGATAGAAATAAAGCCGAATAAATACAATAAAGGTTACCTTGAGTGCAAAAAGCTTAAGATGGGGCATTTGTTAAATATTGATGCGATGCCATAATTTTTGAAGAGTTGATTCGTATTGAAGGAGTGAAACTTGAGTTATTACTCATAAAATAATTGATGGGAGGAGAATAAATGCCAAACATTATGGAAGGCCGACTTCTTGGAGAAGGCAGGAAATTTGCCCTTGTTGTAAGCCGGTTTAACGATTTTATTACAGACAGGCTTGTGGGCGGAGCTCTTGATGCTCTGCTTCGAAGCGGTGTCAAAGATGAAGACATAGATATAGTAAAGGTTCCAGGGGCCTTTGAAATACCGCTTGTTGCTAAAAAACTGGTAAAAAAGATTAAATATGACGCTGTCATCTGTCTTGGCGCAGTTATTCGCGGTGCAACACCGCATTTTGAATACGTGAGTGCCGAAGTGTCAAAGGGGATTGCTACTGTCAGCATAGAATCCGAAATTCCGGTAATTTTTGGAATAATAACCACAGATACCATTGAGCAGGCTATTGAACGCGCCGGGGCAAAAGCAGGAAATAAAGGCTGGAGTTCAGCGATGTCTGCTCTGGAAATGGCAAACCTGGTTGAAGTTATAGAACAAGCGTAATCATGGGAAATAGACGCCGGTCAAGAGAACTTGCCATGCAAGCTCTTTTTTTTATGGATGTAAACAGGAATATCTCTAACGAAATGGTGGAACGGTTTTGTGATTGTTTCAACCCGCCTGACAGGACGCGTCCTTTTTTTTTAGAACTGGTTAAAGGAGTTATAAGCGCTCTTCCGAAACTCGACTCGATAATTGAACGGTTTTCCAAAAACTGGAGAATAAGCCGTATGTCTCCGGTAGACAGGAACATCATGAGGATTGCGGCGTATGAAATTATTTTCTGTAGTGATATTCCTTCAAAGGTATCCATAAACGAGGCGATCGATATAGGAAAAAAATTCGGTACGGAAGAATCCGGTGCTTTTATAAACGGAATTATTGACAGTATTCGCATAGCACATGAAAAAGAGGATTTTCGAATCGAGATAGATGAAGATATAAAGTAACCGTTCACGGGTTCAGAGTTCAAGGTTCAGGGGTTGTAGGTTTATCGCAAATCTGAACAGTTGATTCGAGACTTCTGAACGGTCTTGCGCCGAAGTGCAAGGTGAACTCTACGTGGCATCGGTTCAATAATACATGACGAATGTTGAGTTTCAGGACGCATATTCTGGGTTCAACGAAAGAAAGATAACCTTGAACAGTGAACTTTGAACCCTGGTCGCCTACGGCGCCGCCAAAGGCGGGTAAACCTGTAAACGCTTACGATATCAAGTAGATACAGGTTCTTAAAAGGCTTCACGGACCAAACCATAGACAAATATGAACGCAGGTGGGCAAGGGAAAACACTAAAAAATAACGTGGGAGGATATTTTGATAATCAAATCATTGACAGTAGGACCGATTCAGGCAAATTGTTTTATTTTGGGATGTGAAGAAACTTTAGAGGCCGCAGTTATAGATCCTGGAGACGAAGTAGATAGAATTCTTATGTCCCTGGCGGAATCAAGCCTGAAATTAAAATATATTATTAATACGCATGGCCATTTTGATCATGTCGGCGGAAACAAGAGGCTGAAAGATGCAACAGATGCCCAGATCCTGATACATCCCCTTGACGCACATATGCTTGACGAGATCTCATCTCATGGGTCTGCCTGGGGCTTTTCAGTTGAGAATTCACCAAAGCCGGACAGAACTCTTGAAGATGGAGACACAGTTTCCTTCGGGAAAATTACATTGAAAGTTATTTACACGCCCGGACATTCACAGGGAGGGATATCTTTATATACCGACGGGCATGTTTTTGTCGGCGATACACTCTTTGCCGGCTCAGTAGGCCGTACCGACCTGCCGGGCGGAAATTTTGAAACACTGAAGTCCAATATACAAAACAAGCTTTTTGTGCTCGGAGATGATGTAAAGGTTTACCCCGGTCATATGGGAAATACTACCATAGGACAGGAAAAAAAGTACAATCCTTTTGTTGGAGAAAAGGGCATATATTAATTTGTAAGAGTTCACGGGTTCAAAGGTTCATAGGTTCAAGGTTGCATTTTCGTTCCCAAACTGCATTCGAAACATGTAATTTCAGACCTCGTAACTTATAGCGTATTATGTTGTAATATTTTGGACAGAAAGCTTAAGTTTCCAACCGGGCATTTTGGTTAAAAGGTTCACGGTTCAAAGGTTCAGAGGTTGTCCGCCATTACATTAACCCAATGGAATCAATAGGTAAGGAAGAAGTACGAAACACTTAACCTTGAATGGGGAACCCTTGAACCTTATAACCAGACCGACCTGGTGTTAAATTATTTTGCGATTCCATGGTATAGCAAGGTCTCCGGTCATTTTTGTAAGGTTAATAACGAGGTCTGAATTTACAAGGAAAACGTCTTTTTCAACAGACCTAATTCAAGATTTAAAGTCAAATTGGCAATTACTTTGGAAAATAACCTCGTTCAACCGGAATTTTTTAGTATTTAATGCCTTCTTTGATCTTAACCCTGAACGTTGAACCCTGAACCTGTGAACGGTTAGATTAATTTAAATGAAATTTACCAATTATGTCAGAAATAAGTATGGCAAGTGTGATATTCCGTCCAATACTATCCGCAAAATAAAAGACGGGTTTCAAAAACTGGACCTCGATGTTCAATACTCAGCCTTTAGAGTCTCGGACAATATCTATTGGGGGGCAATCTGGATTGATTCAATCCGGATAGTCTGTAATGGAAAAGGCATTACACCGGAACTTGCAGAGGCAAGCGCCTATGCGGAACTGGCAGAACGCTTCAGTGCAGGATTGTTCTATCCGATCTTTGAAGAACGAGTGAGATTTAACATCCCGGCCCTTTACAATCAGAAAACCAGCAGTTTTCTTAATTTTGAATGGATGGAGGGATATGTAAATGCCCACCAGGATGATCTACAGGGAAACCATATAAGAATAGAAGACCTGCTGGCCAACGAAAGCCATCTGACAGATAAAGATGTTGAGAATATCAAAAACAGTCAAATGGCCGGACACTGGATTGACGGCTTCTCAATAATCCGTGAAGAGACAATAAAAGTTCCGGTCAATTTTGTTACGTTTATTCATGCATCTAACGGCATAGCGGCGGGCAATACCATAGAAGAAGCGATGATCCAGGCTTCATGTGAAATATTTGAGCGTCATGCTCAAATACAAACAATTAAACATGAAAAAACAGTTCCCACAATTAGTCCGGATTCTATAAATAATGCCCTCATAAGGGATATGATTAAATTCTATCATCAAAAGAATGTTGAGATAATGATCAAGGATCTTTCTCTTGACAGTCTCTTGCCCTGCATAGGCGTGCTGTTTACCAACCACAATCTGCCTCCCGGCCGTCTGGAACATAAAATACTGATACCAGGCGCATCTTTCAACATGGACGAGGGCCTTACACGGTGTTTTACGGAAAGCATGCAGGGCCGGGAAACTCTTTCGATTCCCCGGCCTCAGTTGGACAAACCACTTGTCCACAAATCCAGGGTCAATAATTTTTACCTGTTGATGAAATGCTCAATTTCCCCAAAAGACATCTCGTTTCTTGAGCATGGAGAAGTCAACGGCTACAGCAACAATAAAATCAAGGATGTTTTAGGCGAAATTGAGGAAATTAAGAGAATATGCAAACTGTTCAATACCGATTGTATAATTATGAATTATACTCATCCGATATTGGATTTTCCGGTAGTAAGAGTTGTTATCCCGCAGGTTTCTGACTTTTTACCCTTCCTAAATCAAGACATTCTCGTATCTGAAGAAACAAAACCGGATTCCACATGGCGTGGAGCAAGATTTAAAAATATAATGCAGAGTTTTTTCGCATAGAAATTGGCTTATAAAATTAATAATAATCCCTTTTTAACTGAATCAAAACGCCTTTTAATGTCGAATCCGCCTTGACTGATTGCCAGATCTTTAATGAACGAGATCCGGCAGGGGAAAATGGCAAGTCAGTATTAATGCAAAGAAGATAATCCGGCTTGTAAAGCTCAATTTTCTTTTCAGCCCCTTCTTTTTTTGGAGGCAACAGTACAAAATCAACATTCTTACAGGCCAGCATAAAGGGATATATTAAAGAAGGGTTTTTAAAGCAGACTCCGACTCTCGATCCACTTTCAATTAGGCCGGCACATTCAGCCACCCTGTCATCCCCAAAAAGATCTTTTGACAGTGCAAACCGGTCACGCCCCCAGTCAGTGCTCATCCATACGCTTTTTTTTGCGGCGTCATTGAAAAATTTACCGGAATCCGAATACTTGCCGACAACTAAATTTTTTATGCCATCTAGTGCAGGCTTAATGCCGATTACAGGCTTCATTATATTGCAGGAGCATGCATAAACAAGGAGCAGGACGCTTGCAATTTGCAATCCTTTCTTGCCTCTTTTGGTAAATCGCCACGGAGGGAGGAAAAACGCAATACAAAAACCTCCGCATGCATATAAGATGCTGAAAAATCGAACATTTCCAGGAGTCCAGGCAGGGATCAACACCAGCAGGATAAGATAGCCGACAAGTGCAATTGCAGTCGCCTTAAGTCGCCTCGGCCCGCGCACCAACGCATAAATAACAGCGGGCATGGCCAGAAAAAAACCGAAAGGACCGAACCATGACAGAGTCTCACCAGGTATCCAGGCTATTTTAAAAGGAACTGCTGCTCCAAGATTTCCAAAAAGAGGTGCAATTAAAAAATCGTAAATCTTTTGAAACATACCTGCAATACTGAAATGGACCATCCATTGACAGATAATATCTACCGGCATTGTAAAATGAGCGCTTCCTAAAAAATAGCGAATCATGTTTGCAAGAGCACCGAAAAGGCCATCGGTGTTATAAGCAAATCCCGCTGTGCCTTCCGGACCTAACCAGCTTCCACGGTGAACCGAATTATAAATAAAAAGCCAGGTTTGGGAAAATATCACGGCCGGAAGCAAGGCTAAAAGTGCAGGCCATCGATGATCTTTGATGAGTTTCCACCATGCCAAAGCACCATGGCGCCGGAAAAGCAGAATAAACGA
>JAUWMJ010000054.1 GCA_030613225.1 Desulfobacterales bacterium | reverse complement strand
TGAAACAAGCTGGCAAGTATCGCGAGATTCGTTCCGTCGTACTTGAGCGCGAATTCGAGATGATCGCCCAGCGTTTCCCCAGGCCAGTACTTGGGCGGGTAGACCTCCTCGATCACTTCCCCTGTCCAGGCGATCCGGTGGGTTCCGCTGGTTGCGACCAGGGATCTGTGCCAGTTCGGGATGACATTGAGGCCGTACAACTCAATAAGCGCTACATATCCTGCGAGCCTGAGCATTGCCTGTTTTTGAGCGTTTTCAGCCATGGCATTCTCCAGAAAAATGATTACAGCGCGAGAATTATACTTATATTTTGTGTTGTGTCAAGAAAAATGGTTACAGCGACTGCAACCAAATCGCCCCTTGTAGAACGAGAAAAACAGTTATGAGCCAAGAAATATGATTACTATGTAGGTCTGTACAAATAGATTCATTAGGTAAGATCGACAATAAAAATGCTTTATGAATAAATGATTTTAAGCTATGTTAATATTTCAGTAGCCGTTCACGGCTTGAAATTTGTCGGAGAGCTAATTTTTGAGTGCGTCGTAAAAAGCTGTTTTATTACCACAGAGTTCACGGAGAACACAGAGGATATATTTATATTTTATATAGTTATCTCTGTGCTCTCCGTGTTCTCTGTGGTGAACAGTACTTTTTTCGAGTCCATCAATTTTAATTATCTGTGAAATTTCCGTGCAGATCCGTGGTAAAATTATGAAGGCCAAATTTTCAATTTCTATTTTCTAATTTCAGCGTTCCATGAACACTTACATTTATTTTTTGGAGGATCTATGAAAAATCTTCTTGTAACAGGTGGCTGCGGGTTTATTGGGGCAAATTTTATACGTTATCTGTTTTCGGATTCTAACTTTTCAGGACGGATAATAAATGTGGATAAACTTACCTATGCCGGTAATCCTGAAAACCTGGAAGGAATCGAAGAAAAATATCCGGGGCGCTATTATTTTATAAAGGCCGATATATGTGATGCCAAAGCAGTGGCAGAGGTATTTGAAAAATATGAAATAGATGCGATCTGCCACTTTGCAGCAGAATCCCACGTTGACAGATCGATTGTAAAGCCGGACACATTTATAAAGACAAATATTAAAGGAACTTTCAACCTGCTTGAACTGGCCAGATTTCATAAAGACAGACTGATCCTTTTTCATCATGTAAGTACAGACGAGGTCTTTGGTTCTTTGGGGAAAGACGGCTATTTTACCGAGGAGACACCTTACGACCCAAGCAGTCCTTACAGCGCATCAAAGGCGGCTTCCGATCATCTTGTCAGGGCATACAGCAGAACCTACGGACTGCCGGTAACCATATCCAATTGTTCCAACAATTACGGGCCATACCAGTTCCCGGAAAAACTCATACCTCTTATGGTGCTGAATGCACTGGATGGGAAATCCCTTCCGGTATATGGTGATGGAAAAAATGTCAGGGACTGGCTTTACGTTAAAGACCACTGCAAGGCTGTATGGACGATCATGAAAAAAGGAAGGCGGGGACAGACCTATAATATCGGCGGGAATTGTGAAATGTACAATATTGATGTGGTCAATAAATTATGTGATATGTTGGACGTTATTAAACCGGGCATTGCTGATAAACCGAGAAGGGATTTGATAACCTTTGTAAAAGACAGACCTGGTCACGATCTAAGGTATGCCATGGATTTTTCAAAACTGGAAAATGAACTGGGCTGGAAGCCGGACGAGTCCTTTGAAACAGGAATTGAAAAGACAATTAAATGGTACATAGATAATAAAGGCTGGGTGGAAAGGGTTAGAAGCGGAGAGTATTTGAAATGGATTGATCAGCAATATGAATAGCGGTTCGAGTTGCGGGCGTGCCGGGGCGTCTTGTCGGGGCGTCTTGTCGGGGCGTAGCTTCTAAAGCGAAGCCTGAAGCTTGTAAAGCGTGGCCTGAAGCCGAAGGCGAAGCCTGGTTGCGGGGTGCGGGTTGCGAAAGAAAGGTGTTTTGAATATCGAATGTCGAACAAGGAATATCGAACCGCAGAAGTAAGGAAAAACACTTCGAAATTCGATATTCCTTGTTCGGTGTTCTGCGGTTCAATAATCAATAATCGCTTAAGTTAATGGCATTGGGTTGCGAATTATGAGATTTATCAAAAAACATGGAAATATTTTATTTCGTGCTTTCCCCCTTTCGTGTTTTCGTGATTCGCTTTAATTTTTTTCCCTTCAGCCCCTTGCCGGGGCGTAGCTGGAAGCAAAGCCTGGTTCAGCCTAAACACCTTCAGCCTGACTACGTGAGTAGTCACGCTAAAACAGTACGTTAAAACAACTAATATCGGGAGATGCTGATGAAACAACCTAAAGATTATATTATTTTCCCACTGGATCTGCCATCCGTAAGAAAAGCAAGAGAATATGTTAAAATGCTTTCAGACAGTGTTGGCATGTTCAAGATCGGGCTGGAACTGTTTATACGTTCAGGGCCTGAAATTATAGATTTCATTCATGATTCAGGCACAGCAGGGGTTTTTTTGGACCTGAAACTACATGACATACCTGCAACGGTTTCACGCGCAATGGAAGGGATTGCAGATCTTAGTGTGGCATTTGCAACCGTTCATTGCTCAGAGTCAAATAAAATGCTTGAAGCGGCTGTTGAGGGCAGCAGGGGGAAAGTCGATATTCTCGGTGTTACCGTTTTGACCAGTGTTTCCGGTGAAGATATTAATTCCGCCGGTTTTAAGGAAAAATTTTATTCAGACATTTCGAAGCTTGTATTGAAAAGAGCTGTAAATGCAAAAAAAGCAGGTTGCGCAGGTGTTGTCTGCTCAGGGCTTGAAGTTGAAATGATCAAAGCAAAAATGGGTAAAGACTTTGTTGCAGTAACACCTGGAATACGTCCATTGTGGGAAGGTATGAAAAATGACGATCAGCAGCGTATAACAACTCCGGCCGGTGCAATTCAAAACGGATCGGATTATCTCGTAATCGGAAGGCCTATTCGTGATGCAAAGGATTCAAGACAAGCGGCCATTCGTATAGCAGATGAAATCGAGGCTGTATTGTAGGTAAGCGTTCACAGGCACCGCATCTGCACGCGTTCAGGGCAACCAGCATAGCAGACTATAGCTGATCGCCCTGACAACGCACATATGCAGCACCTGTGAACACTTACAGGATGGAGATTGTGCCACCTTTTTGTTCCAAATAGGCGTGAACGGGTACTATTGCAGTTATCGTTTACGTAATTGTAATATTAATAAGGAAAGAATTGGGTATGGAAACGCCATTTCAGTGAAGGGACACAATGACTTTCTTATTCATATACCCGATGCATTCTACTAACGGCCTTTTTAACTTCCTCCACCAGCCATTTCGGTTTAATCACTTTGGCCTCTTCCCCAAAGGAAAGCACCCTTGATATTAACTCCGGCTCTGATGAAGTACTGAATGTTAATCTTGTTTTTCCATCTTTTCGTTTAACAATCTTTTGATCAGGGCTCCAGATCCGTTCAGAAACATAAGCAGCAGTCCAGCCTGAAAATTCAAGTTCTACCTTAAAAGCTTCTTCCTTTATTATTCCAAAATTTTTATTAAACACCTTTTCAAAATCATAGTCTTTGGGAATTTCAAACAACCTTTCAGTTATTTCAATTTTTCTGATCCTGTGAATGGCTAATAAAGGATCAAAGTCAGGATCATCATATGGTTTTTTCGGAGTTCTGGCTTTTCTCGCATGCAGGTAAACAGTGTCGCGGTGAGAAAATATCTTAAGTGGCTTAATAAAAAATGTCTTCGCCTTTTTCGACATGATGGCCCTATAGGTAATTTTGCAGATCTTTTTATTCTCCATGGCATTAATTATCAGTAGTATGGTCTTGTGATGAGGAGTGTAATCAATACTACCGGAATAAAAAGATGCAAAATGATTGAAGGAATATTGCTTTTCATCAGGAAGAAATGCCTGGCTTTTTTCAAGAGCACGATTCGCCTCTTCTAAAAACCCATGTCCCAGCAAGTGTTGCGCAAAAATCCTGCACATATACAAAGCATTTAATTCCGTATCCGTCAGGTTAATCACAGGCTTTGAACCAGCCAATCTCTTAATTCTATAAAACTTTCTTCTGCCCTCCTTCATTTCTTCAATATCAACTCCGTATGATCTTCGAATATCATCTACAAGGCGCAGTACAGTCTGTTTGGAACAGTTCAACATTCTTGAAAGTTCTATAAGTGAATGACTTTTCCCTGAAAATAAAAGTTTTGCAAAAAGACTGATCAATTTTTGGCCGTAGCTTCTGTAAGGGTCTATTTTTTCCGGCATTATCCCCTCCTGAAAAATATTATTCATCGTTCCGCAATATGGAATATTAGCATGTTATTATGTAGCAAATCAAGTCGAAAGGAGATTATTTATGAGAAGAAGATATAGCAGGAGGACCTCAGGTATTATGCCCGGCACTTTGAGAGTCGATAAGAATGAATTTTTTGTTTTAAGAAAATGCACAATATATTTAATCAGGCATTTAAAGAGGTATCATTCTTTTGATGATGAAACATCGCAAATAGTTTGCTGGACTTTGGGAAATGATATGAAAAAGATCGGCAAATTCCTTTTTACACGGATGTCGAGCAGCCAACGAACAATATTTTCAGAAGAATTTACTGATGCCGGTGCAAAGCCTGATGATTATGCTGATGCTGTTGACACGGTACTTAAGAAAATCAATTTAAAACATTTCAGGAAATTTGAAAAGTTCATAATACAATTGCTGGATCAAAGGTTTAAAAGTCTTAAATACAAAGGGATATCTGAAATAGAAAAAAATATAGCGGATTTTAAAAAAATGTTTAAGCTCTCTTATAAAGAAACTGAACTATGTACTTTTCTTTTTCTATTAGAAACTTTTGATGAGCCTCAATCGTTTTTTGAAGATTATCTTAATTGCAACAAGTTTCGCGGGCAAAAATATCTTCTCAACATTCTGGGAATTACTTATAATGGTCTGACATCTTTTATAAAAAAACTAAATAAGATCGGCATCATCAATATTGACCGCAATGACTTTGAGCTTGATGATGAATTTATATGCATATTACAAAATCCATCTACAGAAACTTTTTCAACCCAATTTTATTCTCGAATAAAGAGCAGCACTATTCCGCTTGGATATCACTCCACAGATAAAGATAAAACCGCTCATATTTTAAAGCTTTTAGAAAAAAAGCAAAATACATCGACCCACATACTGCTTTACGGTTCTCCCGGTACTGGTAAAACAAGTTTCTCCCATGGAATTGCAAAAAAACTCGGCATCCCGGCATATGAGATTGCAAGAGAAATTAAAAATGAATCTAAAAGCAGAAGGGCTGGACTTGTAGCATGTATGAACATGACAAATTCCGATCAGGGATCGCTCATTATAGTTGATGAAGCAGATGACATGCTAAATACAATGGGTTCCTGGTTTATGCGGGGAGAAACCCAGGACAAGGGATGGCTCAATCATTTTCTGGAAGAACCGGGAGCAAGGGTAATATGGATAACAAACAGTATAAATAATATTGAAGATTCGGTATTACGCCGTTTTGCCTTCAGTCTTTATTTTAAACCTTTTAACAGGCGTCAGCGCATTAAGTTATGGGACGGCATACTTCGCATTAATAAAGCCAAACGGCATTTCAACCAGCCGGATATAGAGTACTTTGCAAAGAAATACAGCGTTAATGCAGGGGCTATCGACCTTGCCGTAAAAAAGGCGATTGAAACAAATTCCGGTTCAAAAAAGAATATTCAAAAAGCAGTTAAGATTTCCCTTGAGTCTTATCAAACCCTTAAAAATTCAGGCAGAGAACCTGTTAATAAAGATAAAATTGAGAAAAACTATACTCTTGATGGATTGAATAGCGATGGAGATATAAATGAAATGCTCGTTCAACTGGAAAAATTCAACCGGTTTCTTCTTCATTATGATGATGAAAGAAGATTAAACTTTAACCTTCTGTTTCACGGTCCACCAGGAACAGGAAAGAGCGAGCTTGCACGATATATCGCTGATCGTCTCCACAGAGAGATAATCTGCAAACGATATAGCGACCTCCAGAGTAAATATGTTGGTGAGGGAGAACAAAACATTAAGTATGCATTTGAAGAAGCAGAGGCAGAAGAAGCGATATTAATCATAGATGAGGCTGACTCCATGCTGTTCAGTCGTAACGGTGCGCGCCGATCCTGGGAAATCAGTTTCACAAACGAATTTTTAACCCAGATGGAAAGATTCAAGGGAATCCTGATTTGCACCACAAATCGACTAAAAGCCCTGGATGATGCATCAATACGAAGATTCAATTATAAGATAGGTTTTGATTATCTCGAACCTGATGGAAATGTCATATTTTATAAAAAGCTTTTATCTCCGCTGACTAATACTATTTTAGACAAAGCAAACGAAGTACTTTTAAAAAGGATGACCTGTCTATCCCCTGGTGATTTTAAAGTAATCAAGGATAGATTTTCATTCTACCCGCAAAAAGACATCAGCCCTGAAAATCTGGTTAAGGCTTTACAGAAAGAAGAAAGAATAAAAAAGATTCAGTCAGGAGATAAACCCATTGGTTTCTAAGAAAATTATTCCCTAATCGCCTGCCTGTCAGGCATATGGAGGACAATATCAATGCTGCATAAATTTACCCCTGATCTTTATGTAGTTTATAAAGACAGACATTCATTAAAACCAGAAGATTTGTCTGAAGTACAAAGGTCGTTTCTATCGAACTTAAATAGTCGATTAATTGCGATAGAAAAAAATATAAAAAGAGAAGCTCAGCGTCTTATCAAGGCAGTAGAAGAAAGAATTGCTAAACCAAATGCCTGGATTGATGACTTTGAAATTGAATCCTTAACAACCTTTATCCTCAGAGAAGACGATCCAGCGCATAGAAAGGATGATGATAATGTTTTAGTTGAATTATGCGAATCTCATAAAAGAGATGATTGGGAATGGGGAATTGGAGATCGGAATAATCATTACGAATATACATCTTTTAAACATCACTCAATGAAAGACGAATTCCATTGCTGGTTGTATCACTGTTTATACGATCATACAGAAATGGGGTTGGTTAACATATTACGAATTGGAAGTATTTGGGTTGATATTAATATTGAATATCAGAAGATAATTGATATTTAAAAAAATTCTGGGAGATTGAACGTAGTAAGTTCTACTTTTTTGCGGATGAAGGAAAACTGATAAAATCAGGGTGTGTTGGCAGAGGTAAATAAGGAGGGTTTGGATAAAACGCTTTGAAACCATGTTTAACAAGGCATTGTCATTCCGTCTCAATTTGAATTAAAGTTTTCATTTTTTATGCCGATATAAGCTATAAAATATTGTTATTCCTTGAAGAACGAAATTAGGAAGCAATGACTAATGGTACATAAAGAAAGCTGTAAAAAATGCAAGGCCGCCTTTCTTAAGGCTTTAACAAAAGAATTTGGGGAAGTGAGTGAACAGTGGAAATCAGGCTGGCCATGTAGGATTGATGAAATCCTTTCCATTCCTCAAATCACAAGGGCCACCACTCGATCTCTTGAAAAAATCTACAAAGCCCTTCAAGATCATCGCGGATACAAAGCTTTTGTAGGTAGAAAATCATTGCCAACTTGTGACTATTATGTGAAAAGTCTTAATTGCCTTATTGAATTTGATGAATCTCAACATTTTACGGCTCCGCGCGTACTGACTCTTTCTTTATACCCAAGAGGCTTAAAACTCGGGTACGACAGGAAGGTATGGCTTAACAGATGTCAGGGATTAGACAGGCCTGATAATGACCCTGCCGATAGGGATGAGAAAAGAGATTGGTATGATACCCTTAGGGATATTTTGCCTGTCACTTTTGGGATGAGACCAACAATCAGAGTTTTTGCTAAAGAAATGATATGGTGTGAAGAAAATATAGAATCTTATATCTCAAAATTTATTAATCAGAAATTTACAAACTCAAAAAATTTAAATAAATTAACTCAACGGAGCCGCTTGATTGTATAATCAAGCGACATACTCCATGCCAATTGTAGGTTTATGGAGGCGCTTTGTTATTAGTGGATAAAATTTCTGTATACTCTTTAATATCAAATATACCAAAGCAATCACCACAATAAACGATTACACATGAAGGTACAAAACCAGGAGCCTTTTTGGCAACTATCGATTTTTCTGTAAAGCGTCTGCCATACTTTGATTTGAACAATATATGCAGATTGAACATAACGACAGAAAACATTATATGAGCACGGATTGCATTAAACCTGGTGCAATGAGCATCTTCAAAAGACCAATATTGGCATAATTCTTTGATTGCATTATTTTCTATTACCCAACGCTGTTTGTATCCTTGATATACAGCTAAAGCATTGTCCCAGGACAAGGAAGTAAGATAAGCATATACGGGCTGATTGGTTTTACGTTTCTTTTTAAAATTGCGATCTTTTACTACAATCGCCCGCAGTTCGCCTTTATAGTTCGGTGCATCCGTTATTTGCTTGAAGTACTTAATTTCAAGGCCTGGCTTTATTTTTTCAAAATCTTCTTTTTGTGCCAGCTTTTTTATTCGCTTGGTCACATTAAGGTTTGCTTTTGCCGGTATAATAAAATCAATACCGTAATGCATCTTGAGCTTAAATAAGGTTTTACCGTCCCAGTAACCTTTATCAAAAATAAGCGTTTTAATAACACCCTGTCCGAGAATAGTCACGGCATGACGCACTGTCGTTAAAAGTAACTTTTTATCAGAAACGTTTGCCGATGTAATAATAACAGCAACAACAATTTTGCTTTTTACATGCTGAATAATAGAAACTTTATAACCCCTGCGGTTTTTGTGTTTGCCTTTGTAGTCAAATACCTTTTTGGCAAATTCGTAACTGGGTGAATCTTTAAAAATGATTTTAGTATCAGTACAAAAGTTATGGCCTCGGATTAATCCGAGTTGGAAAAGTTTTTTAACTACCTTAACAAGTAAGCCGGTGGTTTCTTTATAACCAAGGGCGCTTAAAAAATTACGTAACGTATTTGGATGTATCGGCTTACAGCCATTAGCCGTAGTTCTTTTGCTATACCCTTTTTCAATTTGTTCGAGGTTAAAGCCGAGTAAACGTAACACATGGCTATCTTGAAAAAGATATTTGATGTTATCGTCAAATTTTATGCCGAACAGTGGTTTTACAAAGGCCAACATGGCTAACAAAATAACGGGTATACCACTGTGTCCAGTGCTTAATCCTAGTTGAGCTAACATGGAAAAAATGCCAAAAGAAGTTATAAACTGAATAAACTCATCCAGGTGGCCCCAGGAGCTCAAGCATACATCGTCATATTTCTTTTGCCTGAGCTTTTCTCGAACGAGTTTTTGATTCAGGATAACAATTTTTGGAGTATTTTTCATAGCTTTCTAAGTTTTTTGAATTAACTTAGAAAGCTATACAACATTGTTAATAAAAAGTCTAGAAGTTTTATCGTCAATTATATCATGGAATTACGTGTTGTTTTGAGAGTTTGCATCCCAATGGTTTTCAGTTTGTAAATTTCTGATAAATATGTTTATAGAATATATTTTTTACTTTGTTGTTGTTTTTCGTAACCCTAAAATGTCACATAATCAGTGGGAACTGATTAAAGGCATGTCGCAGATATCGCCCTGGGATAGCCTTGCCCATGATGATGGGTCTTTTTATATTTTCTATATGCAGCTCTTTAATTCTTAGGGTTCGCGCAAAAATAAGTTTACATTTTAGGCGCATGGATTTAGGTCAGGTTTGTTCGATCCGAGGCTGCAGGTAAGCGTAGACTCCGAAACCACAGGAATAGCAAGCTATTTCGAGGATTTTGCAGTTGAGGATCGGACAAAGATGGCCTGAATCCGGGATGTGCCGCGAAGCAAATGCCCTTGGGGTGCATAAAATGTGAAGTTATTTTTGCGCGAGCCCTTAGTTACCAATAAAGAGTTTTATTGCATTTCAGCATACTTTTAATTTATAATAAAGCATGAGGTGTTAAGATTTGATGTGGCAGAATGTTTTCTTAAAAATACACATGCCCGGTTTCCTCGACACATTCTCAGTTAACTTTGAAATGCCTGATTCCCGGGATATCGCTAAATCAGTATCAAGGGGCTTTAGGACTGTGGTTAAAACAAAATCAGAAAACTTACCATTACGATCAGCGCCGATAGTTAAAAATATTAAGAATTAAGGAGTAGAAACATGACGGCCAAAGGAGGCGTAACATGAATGTCGTAAATGTAGTAGCAAGAGAACTGCAAATGAGCCCGGATATGCTTATAACTGAGGGTGTAAAAACTTATTTAAGACAAAAGCTCTCAAAGGTTGAATCGGACATCTTCGTTATAGCTAAAAAATATGGTGTAAAAGATGTTTTTGAAATGGACTACAAAGTACAAAAGGGGCTTATCAGCGAAAACGATTCATACGAAGATTATTTTGCGCTGGATAACCTTGAAGCAGATAGAGATAAACTAAAAAAGCTATTAAAGGAAATTTGATGGTAACTATCAATGATTTGAAAAGAATCGCTGAAGTAGAATTTCCTGATATTGTTAAAGAAGTTTTTTCAATATCCTACAAAATAAGAATTATTCTGATTGATAACAGCTTTGTAGACGTAAATCTCTCAAGGAAATTACCTGACAGGTTTGGTTACCACTGGGAATGCAAAGATATTTCAGGCGTTATTTTCAGATACGACAATTTTCCAGATAAAAACTGGAAAAAGCTGTCTACATATCCGTATCACTTTCATAACGGGTCACAAGAAAATGTTGAAGTCACACCTTTTCCTTTAGCGGTTATTGATGGATTTAGAGCCTTCATGGAATTTGCAAGA
>JAUWMJ010000269.1 GCA_030613225.1 Desulfobacterales bacterium | reverse complement strand
ATCTGATGAGTCCAGTACAGGCGGGTCTCGTTGCGTTGCAGGTTTACTTTAGAACAATAATAACCCGGCAGTTTTTCAGAAATGCGAGATGTTCGGAAGAGTTTCGAAGGCTGGAAGCGTCCGCGTTACTGATTACAATATCGCAGTTCCCAGGGCCTGTGGTTCTTAACCCTTTGACTGATAATGGATTGTTTCCCACCCTGGGACTGGTTTTTGCAGTTTTAAAATCCTTTGAATAACCGCTCATACCTTTTTGTACAGCAAATTCCCGACTGGCAAATGCTGCGCCATATACCTCCTTGCCGTCTTCATCCAGCAGCCTGGGTGCCATGGCAGGATTTACGGATATGCCCGTGGTATCAACCACCAGACCGGTGTAATTTTTTAAATCGGAAGTCTTGGATGGTTGCGAAGAAGAATTCCCTCCCCCGATGGCCACCTGCTTAATCGATTCTATCTGTTTTATTTCCTGGGGAAGAAAAAGCTGGGCAAAACCTCCATACAAACTCAATTGCAAATAAACCTCAACGGTTCCATCTGACATATATTTTCTCATTTTCTCATTTTCACGGGCCTTGTAAATTATCTCTTCGAGTTTTTTTGCGACTGATTCATTTATTGTTGCATAATTTCCTGCTTTTTTTACTGAATTGATCCTGACACCTTTTATAATTTTCAGCATGTTGTGCCTGGCGTTATTCTTTGAATCCGACAGGATTTTCATGCTTGAAACAGATGCATTGCCGGAACTCTTTTTTAAAGGAGTTCCGACACCTTTTGCCTGAACAATTCCAGTTGTCCAGTTAATATGGCCGTTTTGCCTATATTCTATTGCCTTTTCGTTTTTTGCACAGAATCCATATGCGGTAAAACAGACAAATAAAAACGAAAGAAATATTGTGAAAGCAGACAATTTTTTCATAATTTTACTGTTTAATTATTTCGTAAAAAGTTAAAAAATCACTTTTATGAAACGTTTTAGGTTTTAGGTATTAAGGTTTAAGTGTTTGATAAAATAGACAATGACATTAACTTAAAACCTAAAACATGATGAATTCGACTTTTTAAGAATTCATAGCTGCAACCATATTCACCGTGGGAAGGCTGCAGGAATTCCTCCGTCCACGGGGAGTGATGCGCCGGTAGTTGGGGTTTGGTTAGTGGCAAAAAAAACAACTGCATTGCCGACATGCTCTGCCAGTACACTCGCCTTCAGCAGATTTCTGTTGCGATAGTACTCTTTTAACCCATGGCAGTCAAGCCCTCGACACTTCATTCTGTCCGGCCCTATAAGATCCCAAAGTTTGGAAGATATTTCTTCATCTCCAAATACAGCGTCAGGATTGATCATATTGACCCGGACCCCAAGTTCTGCAAGTTCCAACGCTGCAATTTTTGAGATTTGATGAGCGCCGGCTTTTGAAGCGCTATAGGCTCCGAAAGCAGCACCCGGATCAAAAACATTTTTTGAGCTGATCACAACGATATTTCCCCCTGTTCCCTGTCTTTTAAAAACCGGTATAGAGGCTTTTATGGTGGTGAAAGTTCCCTTTAGATTGACGGCAATGACCTTATCGAGTTTGTCAGGGTCAAGATCTTCAATCTTCGCTACATGAGCTATGCCCGCGTTGGGTATAACAATATCGATGCCGCCGAGTCTGCGGCTGATTTTATCAAAGGCCTTTTCCACGGAAGGATAATCCGTAACGTCGAAAGCGATAATCTCCACCTGGCTTTCGCTGTATTTTTCAATCAGGATTGATCGAACTTTCTGCAAACGGGGTTCGTCAATATCGGATAATACCACGACGGCACCGGTGGCCAGCAAACGATCAGCAATACCGAACCCAATTGCACCACCTCCACCAGTAATCACAGCAACCTGTCCCTGGAGCAGGGGAGAGGAAGAGGATAAGCGTAATTTCTTCTGCTGCAGGTTCCAGTATTCCATGTCAAAAATATGGGAATCAGAAATAGGGATATACTCACCCAGTACGCCGGCATTGAGTTTAGCACGGACTGTATGCTCAGCGATATCAGCTGCTATTCGGGCATCTTTGCGGGTAAACCCGAGGCTAATCAATCCCAATCCTGCAATAAGGAAAACACGCGGATAAGGATCAAGTTCTTTTCGATCAAGGCCTTTGTCTTTCAGCTGCTTATGAAAATAGTGATGATAATATTGCTTGAAGCTTTCCACGTTTCGCTTTATTATATCTTTAAGATCATTGTCATTATCAGGAACAGACTCAATATATACCATCTTGTTTTTAGTACGAATTGCGTGATCGGGGGTAAGAACGCCTGAAGCGCAAATGGTCTTAGCTTCCCTGGAAAGAGAAATTTTCAGCAAATCAGGTTCATTTCGGACTTCAACGTAAAATCGATGCAGGCTTCCATTAGAGGCTTGATGGGCGCACACACCGCGCACCGTTTGAACGACTCGGGCGGTTGCGGCTTTAATATTTTTAAAAGATGCAATATCGGTGCGGGGGATCATCAAAGCTTTACCCCGCAGTTCTTTTTTAATAAACGATTCAGCTCTGTTCACATAATCAATCATTCTTTCATAGGACGTCCTGGCACCCGCGCCAAAAGTGAAAATCCCGTGATTTAAAATGACAATGGCCTCTATATCAGTATCTTTTTCATATTGGGAAACAACCTCTTTTGCCAGAGGAAGACCGGACATGGTATAAGGAAGTACAGCAACTTTTGACCCAAGAGCTTTTTTTATCAGAGACCTTCCGTGCTTTAAGTTGGTTAAAATAAGCACGCTATCGGCGTGAGTATGGTCAATATATTTATGTGGGAGAAAAGCGTGGAGAAGCGCTTCAACAGAGGGGTTTGGCGACGACGATTCAACCTTTCGAATTTCGAGCTGGTTTTCCATCTCTTCGTCTGAGAGGCTATTCAGATTTCGGAGCTTTCGAAGAAAAGAGATATCCAACCGGGAGAACCCTCCCGGTTTAATGGATGCCAGATCGACTCCACTCCCCTTGACGTAAAGGATTTCCTGGTTTTCTTCAAAAATATTTTTTTGGTTTAATTTGACCGAAGTGTTGCCACCACCATGAAGTACTAAATCAGGATTCCTGCCAATCAGGCGAGAAGTGTAAATCCGAAGTGCTAATTCTTCGGAAATGTCGGGATAATGTTCGATAAACCCCTTGGCATCAGTTTCTTTAAAGGCACTTACCACAGTTCAGATCCTATTGTTTTTTTGTAAACGTTCACGGGTTCAACGTTCAAAGGTTCAGGGTTGCCTTTCCATTCATTTCGGCGCTCAACACCGTCTGCCGGTGTCTAAGAACCTGAAAAATGTCCCTCTTTATAAATACCTATTGCTGTATCGGTCTCTGGTCACAGGTCGCTCATATGCCGGCGCTTAAGCGCCGGATGTACGTTCCCACATCGAAGCATGGGAACGAGGGCAACCTCTGAACCCGTGAACGGTTACATTGTCCTTGTCCATAACCTTAAACGTTGAACCCTGAACCTTTGAACGGTTACCTTTTTCTATGCAGGTTCCTGATTTTTTAAGGTATTGTAAAGGTCTAAAGCCTTTTGGGGTGTTTCATTATTGTGCACCACAGCCCTCACCGCCTGGAGCATGGAAACAGGAGAGTCGGATTGGAAAATATTTCTCCCCATGTCGACTCCACTTGCTCCTTGCTGTATGGCATTATAGGCCATCGTCAAAGCATCAAGTTCAGGGAGCTTTTTGCCTCCGGCCATAACAATGGGGACAGGACACGAGGCAGTGACGGTCTCGAAACCGTCTTCAATATAATATGATTTAATGTAATGTGCTCCCAGTTCAGCACAGATCCTAGTGGCAAGTCTGAAATACCTGGCATCACGCGCCATATCAGTGCCCACGGCCGTTACTGCAAGGGTTGGGATGCCATAGCGGTTTCCAATGTCTACCATTTTTGTCATATTTATTATAGACTGCCTTTCATATTCCCCACCAATGAATACTTGCACAGCCATGGCGCATACATTGAGACGTATGGACTCCTCAATGTCCACAGCGATTTCTTCATTGGAAAGTTCGCTGAGTATGCTTGTACCACCTGAAACACGAAGAACAATAGGCTTCGTAGTTGATGGCGGAACAATGCTTCTAAGTATTCCTCTTGTAAGCATAAGTGTGTCTGCATAAGGAACAAGAGGAAGAATGTTGATATCAATACGCTCCAAACCGGTTGTAGGCCCTTGGAAATAGCCATGGTCAACAGCCAGCATGACTGTACGGCCGGTCTCAGAATTGAAGATACGGGCGAGCCTGTTCTTCATCCCCCAATCAAGAGAATTTGATCCCTTGAGAAAAAATCCTTCAGTCTTCTGAGGGGTATCCGTATAATACTTCTTTCCCTCTTTCATTTGATCTACACCCGGCATTTTTTATCTCCTTTCCGTCCGTCAAACAGGACAAGTGAATTTTAGTTTGCAATTCTTTATAAGGACTATATTTAAACACGTCCTCCGCTCCATCGCAACTTTGCTTTTAAAACATCAAAATAATGCTGATCCGGTATTGTTATCATGCTGATGGGACGCGGGCTCTTTTTGATAATAACCGTATCCTGCTCACTGATTTTGAGACCTTCCTGGCCGTCAAAAGTCAGCATAATATCCGAAGGTTTTTTTTCCAGCCTGATTGTTATTGTTGCTGAGTCGGGAATGATCAAAGGACGGTTCGTAAGTGTAAAGGGACAAATCGGCGTCATTACAATTCCTGGGACTAAAGGGTGCACAACAGGCCCACCGGCAGCCAGCGAATATGCGGTTGAACCGGTTGGAGTTGCTACAATAAGGCCGTCCGCCCGGTAAGTAGTCAGATAGTGATCATCGATATATGTTTTTATATGTGCAAGCCTGGCCAGTGCCCCTTTGTTTACGACAACATCGTTAAGTACTGTTTCTTCGGCAACTTTTTGCCCTGACCTGAAAACGCTCACAAGAAGCCGCATTCTGGGTTTTGTGGTAAAGTCATTATTTAAAATCGATTCGGCTACAGAAAAAAGGTTTTCTTCAACTGTTTCCGCCAAAAAACCGACCTCACCAAATTTAACTCCAAGGATCGGAATATCCTGGTCACCAATCCATCGAACCGCGCTTAAAAATGTTCCGTCACCGCCAAGAACAAAAACACAAAACAAATCAAGAGGGGCAAAAGATACTGATTT
>JAUWMJ010000026.1 GCA_030613225.1 Desulfobacterales bacterium | reverse complement strand
CATAAAAAATTTATCCTTGAACTTAATCACTGTTTAAGAAAGGTAAAGACAATTTAATTTTGATGGCGTCGTAAAAAGTCTGAAAATACCTTTTTCGTCATTCCGGCGAAAGCCGGAATCCAGTCATTTCAATAGCTTCTGGACTCCGGCTTTCGCCGGAGTGACAGAATTGGGACTTTTTACGAAACCGTCAATTTTGATGAACTCGTAAAAAGTTGAATTTACCACAGAGCTTAATGGTGGCCCATTCTCGCACATGATAATTTTCTGCTGTTTTTTTTAAAAATGAAACTTGAGAACAATAAAACGGGACACGGAGCTTGCTGAGATAACTATTTAATAAAAAAAGATATTCTCTGTGTTCTCCGCGAGATTAGTGGAGAAAAATGACTTTTTATGACGTCATCAAATTTAATGGCAGCATTTTGGCGCTTTGAAAGAAGGGTGAAATTTATTATGCGAAAAATTGAAGGGATGCGATTTGAGAAATCGTTGCAACCTAACCGTCCAGCCTTTTAATATTTTTTACAATAGCAGCTCCGAACTCTGCGCATTTGACCTCTCTGGCATCATGCATTTGCCGGGCAAGGTCATAGGTGACGGTTTTCTGTGCGATAGTTTTGGTAAGTGCCTTAACGATCAGGTCTCCGGCCTCCACCCAGTGCATAAAATAGAGCATCTCAACTCCTGACAGGATAAGCGAACCTGGATTGACTTTATCCATGCCCGTATATTTCGGAGCTGATCCATGGGTGGCCTCAAAAAGTGCGCACCGGTCACCGATGTTTGCTCCCGCTGCCATACCTAGTCCCCCTACTTGAGCTGCAGCCGCATCGGACAGGTAATCACCATTCAAGTTTGGCGTTGCGATCACGTCATATTCCTCCGGCCGTAACAACAACTGCTGGAACATTGCATCCGCAATGCGATCTTTTATGACAATGCGGCCCCGCGGTACCTTTCCATTAAAATTTTCATATAATTGAGCTTCAGTTATTGTCTGCTCTGAGAATTCATGCCGGGAAACCTTGTACCCCCAGTCGCGGAAAGCGCCTTCCGTATATTTCATGATATTGCCCTTGTGAACAAGTGTCACACTTTTAAAGTCGTTATCCAACGCATATTGGATTGCACGACGAACAAGACGAACGGAGTTGAACTCGCTCATGGGTTTAATCCCGACAGCACTTTTTAGAGAAAGGCTCGGGCTGTCAGAGTCTCTCAGCTTTTTGTTTATAAACTCAAGTACATCTTCAGCGTCCTTAGACTCTGCTTTCCACTCAATACCGGCGTACACGTCTTCTGTATTTTCCCTGAAAATAACCAGGTTTACCTTCTCCGGATGAACGACTGGCGAAGGGACTCCAGGAATATGACGAATCGGCCGCACACAGGCATACAAATCCAGTTTTTGCCTCAGGGCAACATTCAGCGAGCGAAAGCCCCCTCCTACAGGTGTTGTAAGCGGTCCCTTAATGGCGATGCCGTAATGAGCTATATCTTCAAGGGTCTTAGCGGGCAAGGGGTTCTTTTGTCCATACATCCTCTGGGCTTTTTCTCCGGCCGGCAGTTCATGCCAGATGATACAACGTTTTGCTCCGTAAGCGCGCTCCACCGCCGCATTAAAAACCAACCTGGCCGCAGACCAGATGTCCGGTCCAATCCCATCACCTTCAATATAGGGAATAATAGGATTATCCGGCACTAAAGGCTGACCATCCGTGTCCCATTTTATAATTTCTCCGGTTCTCTCAGTTTTATTCATTTTATTTATCTTTCTTGATGTTTGTCCGATCGATTATACTTTTTTTTGAGTTAATAATAATTGATGAATTCGTAAAAAGTAGTTTTTTAACTTTTTACGAAACTAACAATGATTCAATTTTAAAAAACCTTGCGTTATTTCGATGTTTTGATATTACTTTCATATTGTTGTAACAAAATCAAAACAATTTTTAATTTGATGCCGGTGTTGGTTTGCAGCATCACAGGATTTACTTAGAACTCGCGCAGGTATGCGTAAACTTTGAAAAAGGTGAAAAGAAATGGAAAAAACCGCCAGACTAATAATTGATGGAAAGACCTATGAATTGCAGATTATTGAAGGCTCCGAAGGAGAAAGAGCCATTGATATATCGAGTCTTCGTAAAGAGACCGGACTTATCACCCTTGATCCCGGTTATGCGAACACCGGGAGTTGCACAAGCTCAATTACTTTTATGGATGGTGAAAAAGGCATTCTGCGCTACAGGGGAATTCCGGTTGAGCAGCTTGCCGAAAAAGCAACATTCAAGGAGACCGCCTACCTGCTGATCCACGGCAAGCTTCCCAACGCTAAGGAACTCAAACGGTACTCAATGCTGCTCAATGATAATTCTCTTGTTCATGAAGACATGAAAGCCTTTTATACGAAATTCCCAAGGGCTTCCCATCCCATGGGTATTCTGTCAGCCATGGTAAATGCCCTGAGAAGCTTTTACCCGGAGCTGGACAATCAGACGGAAGAGGAAGAGATCATGATCACCATGACGCGGCTAATGGCCAAAATCAGAACCATGGCGGCCATGTCGTACAAGATATCCAGGGGGCACAAGGTGATTTACCCCAGACCGGACCTGAATTATTGTGAAAATTTTCTCAACATGATGTTTGATACACCTGTATTGCCCTATGAAATCAACAGTTTGGCTGTAAATGCCCTTCGGGTATTTTGGATACTTCATGCCGATCATGAGCAGAACTGTTCAACAGCCTCTGTGCGCATGGTGGGAAGCGCCCGCGTAAACCTTTATGCCGCCATCTCCTCAGGTATTGCCGCCCTGTGGGGGCCCTTGCATGGCGGTGCCAACCAGGCGGTCATCGAGATGCTCACCAGGATCCATGATTCAGGAGGGGGCTATAAAAAAGCCATTGAAAAGGCAAAAGACAAAAATGATCCTTTCCGCCTAATGGGGTTTGGACACAGGGTATATAAAACCTATGACCCCCGGGCAAAGATTATGAAAAAAATGTGCGACGGTTTGCTGGAATCGTTGCATATTTCAGATCCGCTGTTGGACATTGCAAAGGAACTTGAAAACCAGGCCAGAAAAGACTCCTATTTTATTGACCATAACTTGTATCCAAATGTTGACTTTTACGCGGGAATTGTTTTGCGGGCCATCGGCATTCCCACCAATATGTTTACAGTTATGTTTGCCATCGGCAGATTGCCCGGCTGGATAGCGCAGTGGAAGGAAAGTATTTATGATCCCAACTGGAAAATCAGTCGTCCCCGCCAAATATACACCGGGCCGTTAAAAAGAGACTATGTTGCCTTAAGTGAGAGGGGTTAGACACCTTTTTTAATGACCCACTGCGGGGGTTTCATGCGGCCTGCACTTACATCTCTCATTTGCACGCCAGGGACTGCTTCAAAAAGAATACCGTTTAGATCGTAAAGCCATATATTAAAAACAAGCAGGTCAGTGGTAATATTAACGGGAAGTATCAGACAGATATAACTATTTCCTGGTCGTGTAGGTTGAATGATAATTCGTTTGTCAAACCCTATGGGAAATCCGACAACAGCCAGATAGCGCTGCCCCCAGGCGCATGCTGCGTGAAAGGCCGCGTCAAGTGGAAAAGGAGAGCCCAGTGGCATTTTTAAATTGTTTGTGGCGCTTTGTTTTGGAGCTTGTATACCGGCGATTGCTCCTTTTTCGGAAACAAACAAGGTATCCCTGATATTATGATATGCAGGGCCAAAGGGGACAAGGTCGTTGTAAAGCTTATCCGACGGGATGTTAAACCCTCTTTTAATTTGCCCGGAAACAGTATCTAAAGAAAAAGGCTTAATATCAGGTTTTCCACTGGAGAATTGCATGACGGCGTGCTCTTTTACACGGGTGATGCCGGCCTTTTTTGATCTTGTTTTTGTAATCAGTTTTGCTGTGATACCGCCGTTGTCATTCATCTTTATTTCATTAAAGGCTTCAACAATATTAGTATCAGGAATAGTGTCCTGATTAGTATATGGCTCAATATAGAAAAATTTATCAAACTTTGCGTTTTCAATGTATCGTATACCTGTATCAGGCAGGTGCTTTTGAGTGGATACGGCAAGAAGCTGCATGGCTTCCACAGCAGGGAGTACTGCTTTTCCTTCAAATCTGTGATCCAGCAAATACGGATATATCTCTATCTTAAGCGGCAGCCTTTTGCTCATTTTTAAAACCACATCCTTTGTGCGTGGTGGATTCTTTTCTTGTAACTCAGGTTGTGAGGTTCAGGGTTCAACGTTCAGGGTTAAGGGCAAGGAAGGCATTGAAGACCCAAAGTCCTCGTTAAACATGGTCATTTTCTCAAGTAATTGCCAATTTGGCTCTAAATTTTGGATTAGGCCTGCCTGTGCGGTGCACGCAGACAGGCCTGTCGAAGATGACGCTTTTCTTATAAATACACGTTCCAAATACAGTCCGGAAACAAAAATGGAACCTTGAACCTCTGAACCATTGAACCCGTGAACGCCTGTTATTTCGGGAAGACTTTCCATAACTGAAGGGTTTTTTCATCAATTCCAACCGGTGTTCCGGAAGTATTTGTTGCACAATGACGGGTAAATCCTTTACAGACAATCTCATTTGTTTCTTCATTTGTTATGATATAATCGAACTTAAGACGCACCCGCTCAAGATCTGAAGGATGTGTATATATGCACATGGGATCATCATAAAAGAGCGGAGTAAAATAACTGATTCCGATTTCAATGATAGGATATATAAAGCCGTTTTCCTCAACTTCACGATATGCATAGGCAGCGTCGCGCATCAGGGATGCCCTTCCTAATTCAAAATATCGAAGATAATTCCCATGATAGACAACCTGTGAGCGGTCTGTATCGGCATACAGAGTCCGCGTATTGCATTTGTGCCACACGAGACCGTCGGTTTTCTCTCTTACATACCGGTCATCGCCATCAAGTATTTCCGGGATAAATGGTTTCGGTTTCATTTCAAACACCTTTAAAGACAATACAGCAGTTAGTACCTCCGAAGCCGAAGGCATTGGAAAGAAAGATTTCATAATTCTGCCTGCGGACTTTGTTGGGAACTACATCAACATCGGCTAATTCGGGATCCGGTATATTATTAACAGTCGGAAGAATAAGGCCTTTTTGCATAGCTTCAATGCCAAGGGCAGCCTCTATGGCAGCGGAAGCGCCAAGAGTATGTCCGATCTGAGATTTGTTTGAAGATACCGGCAGGCTTTCCAGCCTTTTGCCGAATACTTTTCTTAAACAATCAATTTCAATTTTATCGCCTTTATGAGTAGATGTTCCGTGAGCATTAACATATGAAATATCTTCCGGCTGCAAGCCGGCATCCTCTATTGCTTCACTTATTGCACGGATAATGGTTTCAGGGTTGGGCAGGGTAAAATGATGAGCATCCGATGTCCAGCCTATTCCCATTACTTCGGCCTTTGGCGTCAGGCCATAAGTGGAAAGCATGTCTTCGGCTGCAAGCACAATAACTCCTGCACCTTCTGAAAGAACAATTCCTTTTCTGTCAATAGAAAAAGGCCGGCAGGCCTGGGTCGGGTCATTATATGCACGGTCATTCGGACCTACTTTTATAGTGGCCAGCATGTTCGAAAAACCCTGGATAATTTCAGGTATAAGACAGGTATCCACTCCACCTGCCAGGACAAAATCGCAATCTCCATCCCTTATCATTCGAGAACCTATGCCGATGGCATGATTTCCTGAAGCACACGCGCCCTGGGGAGAAAATATCGGACCCGTAAATCCAAGGAGCATTCCAGCCTTACCTGCAGGCAGATTGGCACACAGATTAGGAAGCAGGTATGGACTCACCTTATAGGGGCCTTTGTTCACATAATTATCCATTGCAATGCGGTAAGCATCCGTTCCATTCAGTGCAGATCCGATGAAGCAGGCGGTCTTTGGTCCTGTATCCTTATTAATTTCCAACCCGGAATTTATCAGCGCTTCTTTGCAAACCGCCATGGTTAAAAAAACATAATCAGCATTCCAGTTATAGGCCTCTTTCCTGTCCATGAAATCAAGGGTCATGGGATCCCAGTCCGGAATCTCACCGACCACATTACTGCGTGATGTTGTCTCACATCGCGTTACCCTTCGAAAACCTGCCTCGCCATTTACAGCCCGCTGCCAGGTTTTTGCAAAGGTTTTTCCAAGGGGTGTGGCTGCGCCGTACCCGATAACAAATACGCGTCTGTTTTTTGGTGCCTTCATAGATTATGCTATCTTGCGGAAAACAATACATGAATTGCATCCGCCAAACCCGAAGGAATTTTTAAGCACATATTCCTGATTATGGCTGCGCGCTCTTTCAGGTACATAGTCTAAAACCATGTCCGGGTCCGGTGTATAATTTATTGTCGGAAGTAAAATGTTTTTTTGCATCCCTTGAATTGTAAAAATGGACTCAATGGCACTTGACGCTCCCATTGCATGACCGATAAGCGATTTGTTTGCCGTTACCGGAGGCATATCATTTCCGAATACCGCTTTCAAGGCATCAAATTCAACTTTATCGCCGACTTTCGTAGATGTACCGTGTGCATTTACTGCATCAATATCATCAGGTTTTATGCCTGCATTGTCAATACTTTCAGTAATACATCTTTTTACGGTCTCAAAATTTGGAGCAACAAAATGGTGTGCGTCTGAAGTCATACCCCACCCGGCTATTTCAATATTATAGCTTAAACCGTGGGCATCGGCAAATTCTTTTGTACAGATGATGATGCTGCCCGCTCCTTCTGAGATTACAAAGCCTCTTCTATCAATAGAAAAAGGCCTGCTGGCTCTTTCTGCGGGTTCTTCGGGTTGACCCTTTTTAGGGCTATATGTACCGTTCATGGTGGCAAAACCGGCTACAATCGGTTCAACAAGAGCAAAATCCACCGCTCCGCAAAGGACGACATCCGCTTTTCCCTGCTCAAGCAGCATTGTCCCTATAATTATTGAAGTGACACCGCTAGCGCAGGCGGTAATCGTTGAAGTGATGGGGCCTGTTGCACCGGTCAAAATCGATATTTTCCCACCAACCATATTTATGCATGAATTGGGATTTGTAAATGGATGGGGCAGTTTGTCTTCTGAAATCATGAGCCGGTCTGCTTTCAAAAGAGCATCCTGGCCTCCCACTGCCGAACTGAAAGTAATCGCAACTCTATGGGATAAATCGGGTGTGATTTCTATTTTACTTTTTTCAAGTGCACGGTGCACAACCAGCATGGCGTATTTAAAAATCGGGGATGTCCATTGTGCAAGTTTGCGCTTACTCAAAAAAGGGTAAGGCGTTGTGTCAATATCATCAACCTGGCCTGCAATACGAACCGGAAAATTTTTACCTATAGGAAATCGGGTCAGCTTACCTATTCCGCTTTCTCCCCTGGCGGCTCGCCGCCACTGGGATTCCATTTCGGTTCCCAGGGGTGAAACCGAATCATATCCGACAATTACAGTTTTTTTTGACCGCATATTGCTTACCACGGGATAAACTGATAAAGTTTGGCAAACATCTCGTAAACCTCAATCCAGTTTTGCAGATCTTTGGGTGTACGAATATGAGCGCGCTTGTTCACCATAACCCAGCTCATATGTGCGGCCCCGTCTTTGCAAGTTGAACAATTTCTTGTTTCCGAAGTGCAGCACCGGTGCATTGTTTCAAGATCCGATGCCCAGCGAATAAATTCTATCAGGCGCTTTGGCCCAGGTTTTCTTTTATCCAGAGGCTGTGAAACGGAGGGACATTCCATCCAGCCGAATTTCCTGCCAAGCATTTTTCCGGTAGTGATTATTTCATGATAATATTTGGAAGATATAAGTGTATCCGGATACTTATCGAGCATGTCATCCATCTCCGAGCGCAAATCCTTTAGTTCCCCAGGTTTCCAGAAAAAGCCGTCAACACCTTCGTCATTGGAAAGAAGCTGCATATGCACCTTAAGCCCGACATCCCTTATGTTCTTTATAATCCGTTCTGTTTTACCAATCTGCTTGGAATTGATAGTGTAAAGGTAATAGGTGTACGGGTCTCCTTCATAATTTTTGCTGGAGATTGCAAATGTATCCTTTCCCCTGAGAAGCTTTTCATCTTCTTCATCCCCCCATAAAGAAATCCCTATCATCATATCGGGAAATCTATCTCTGGGGATCTTAATGAGGCCGTTGGTTGCGCAAAAGGTCGGCAGTTGTTTATAAAAAGCTTCCACCCTGTCAAAACAAAGTGTAGGTTCTCCGCCAATAAGTATGGCAAGGTTAACTCCACGCTCTTTTTCCCGGCCAATAAATTTTTCCCATTTTTTAACATCCATCTCCTCAACGGCCGCTTTGTCTTCGCCTGAGGAAAAAAAGAAACATCCCTTGCAGCGCAAATTACACCGGTTTGTCACATCATATATTGAACTTCGGATATTAAGCTTCGATATTTTTTTATATCGCTGATACCACTGGACATCGAGCAGGGAACTGATGGTTTTCATTAACTTACTCCTTAATTACGCAAAGAAAATAAATTTACCACTGATTTTCACGGAAAATTCACTGAACAAATTCTGTGATAGTCCGTGTCTTTCCGTGGTGGATTTATATAACTTTTATCAAATAAAAATATCATATCCGGGAGGTGCCACGAAATAATCACAAAGATTTTTACCTTTTTCGTATTCCATTACCCAGACAGCAAGATATGTATCAACGTAGTCAAGCCATGCCTTAAATGATTCAGGATTAGTGGCATGCCTGAACATTCTTGCAGTTACAACTGCACTTCCTGCAGCATAATGCCTGCAATCTATGCAGTCTGTATCCGGGACACAGCAGGCTGCACTTCTATCCCAGGTAAGATCAGTCCTATACTGCCTGAAAGAGCGGCCAAGGCCGATATCAGTGGATGGGTTCATCCTGGGATACGAGCAGGAATACAGGTCGTGCAGCCCGTATTTATGTGTGTGGGCAACAGCGCTGTAATGCGAAAATAACACGTTATCAGGATACTCTAAAAGAAGCCTGACCATATTTTCGCGTGTGCGAAAAAGAGATTCTTCATCGTGACGAAGGTCTCCGTCATATCCGACAGGAGCGGAAAAGATGTTAAAGGTAATTTTACTTTTGCATTCGGAAAGAATTTTAGTTACTTCACCAACTTCATCAATATTGTGTTTGGTAAAGGTATATACAAATACCGCCCTGGGATCATTTCTATAATTTTCAATCTGTCTTAAGAGCATGTTTTTGGCGTTTCGTACTTTAAGGCTTGTTTCGTCATTCCCCCAGACTGAAATGTGTATTTTATAACCGACGGATTCAGGTATAAATTTGATGCCATTGGATGCAATAGCCCCCAACGGCATTTCCTTATAGCAGACTTCGCAAAGCTCAGGGACTAAAGAGGGTTCGGCTCCTGCAAGAACAACATAAGTTATTCCCCTTGCTTTCTCTTCCTGCATGAGGTTGCGCCACGCATTTACATCCGTGTTTTCCCTGGCAAACTGTTTATCACCTTCATAATAATAGCATCCATCACATTTGACATTGCATCGATGGGTCATATCATAAGTTGATTCACGCAGAAAAAAATATTTTCGTACCTTTTCCCATCTTTCTAGTATTTTGTGATCTGCCAAAATGTCTGAAAATTTCCATTCTTTTTCGGCAGGGTCGGCTTTTACACCAATTTTTATAACCTTTTCAGTACTCACTTAAGACTTCTCCATTTTCCCCTCAATGTATTCTGCAATAAAACGAACAGTTGTCAGTTTGGGATAGTCGTCTTCATCGATTTTTATTCCGTACTTGTCCTGAAGAACCAGGGCGACTGTGGCCAGGTCCATGCTGTCAATACCAACCTCATCAACCAGATCGATATCAGGGTCGAATGTCTCAGGGGTTACATCCTCCAGTTTGAGTTCATCAACCATAATTTGGGCGACGTGAATAAGAATTTCTTTCGTATCTGTTGCTACGGGCATATCTTTCCTCCTTAAAATGTAACCGTTCACGGGTTCCACGCCTGGCGGGATCTTCGACAGGGTTCACCGTTTGGGGTTACTTTTTTTCGTTGACCTTGCACCTCAGCGCAAGACTGTTCAGGGCTCACGAATCAACTGTTCAGATTTGCAGTAATCCAACAACCCCTGAACCTTGAACTCTGAACGGTTACTTTTATTGTACCCGTTCACGCCCATTCGGAACAAAAAGGTCGCAAAATCTCCGTCCTGTAAGCGTTCACAGGTGCTGCAGATGTGCGTGATCAGAGCGACCAGCTATAGTCTGCTATGCTGGTTGCTCTGATCGCGTGCAGCTGCGGTGCCTGTGAACGCTTACCTTTTTTTCTACAGCCATAATACCGTTACAGGCAATCTGAGAATCAACCATTACCTGAAACGTGTACAGGCTGTTATCGTCGTTTTTCTTTCTTGCAATAATTTGTATCTTATTGCCGGGCTTTATAATCTGTTTAAATTTAACCCGTTTTACTCCGGAAATTTTCAAATTTTTGCCGCATGCCTGCTTAATTGTATTAAAAACCATCTCAAGCAGTGCAACTCCGGGAAGAATCGGCTCACCGGGAAAATGCCCTGAAAACCACGGCGAGTTGCCAGAAGCTATGGCGTCTGCAAGAATTTCATTTGAAGAAGATCGCTTTATATTTGTTAGAGAATACCAGCTTTCGTGCTCATTTATAGTCATTGAATTAAGTGCTCCCAGAGGAGACCGGAATACCCAAGGTCATACATTCTGGATACTATTTTAGCTGTTTGTTCGCCGCCGGCACCGATTATCCAGTTCATACGCCCTTTTGCATGCCGGTTGACCCTGTTGATAATCTCTTCGCTGCTCAGAGAGCCGGATTGATAAAAAACCGGCCTAAGTATATTCTGATCCTTTGATATCTGTCCTTCTGACAGTGCAATGTCATAAAGGGCGGTGTATGGATATATTCTCAGGCCGCAGAAAAAAAATAAAACAGTTTTATCCAGTTTGTCAATATTTGAAAGTGTTTCCCTGAGGGAATCGGCATTTTCTCCTGGACCTCCCAGGAGAAAATAATGCGCAATATATAGACCTGCATCATTTGCCAATTTATGCGCATCAAAAACATTATTTATCTTAAACGGTTTCCTGTAAGATGCCAGCATTTTATTAGACATGGATTCCGTACCAAATTCAACATGGGTAAGCCCGGCATCCGCCATTAATTTAAAATAATCTTTCGGTGGACTTTTCGGAGCAAAAAAAGCTCCCCATGGAATAGAAACCCCGTATTTTATAAATGCCTGTGCAACTTCACTGCTGTGGGAAAAATCACAATTAAATGCCGAATCGGTTATAAAAAAATATCTGGCTCCTGCTTCCTGGAGCTTTAAAGCCATATTTGCAACCTCTTTTGGAGGAATAATCCGCAGTCTGCTTCCTTCAATATGAGGATAGGTACAATAGATACATTTAAAATTACAGCCTCGCTTTGTTTGCAGATTGAGCATTCCCCCTCTTTTAAGGTAAAATTTGAGATGGGAATTATTTATATCTATTCGTGAGGCAAATGATTTATCCAGGGGTATGGGTATTTGCGCTTTATCTCCCCTGGTAATTACTCCGGGTATAGATGATACATCTTCCTTTTTTTCAATAGCATTGAGAAGAAGGGAAAATCTTTCTCCTTCACCAATTATACCGTAATCTGCCTGTAAAGCTTCAAGAACTTCGGCAGGAAATATAGTAAACCCGCTTCCTCCTAGAACAATCGGTGATTTCGAATAATTTCTTATTAAACCAACAATTTCTTTATAGCTACCAATAAAACCTTTTGGATCGATTGTGTCTGTATTATCTATATTTCGAATAGAAATCCCGATAATATCGGGTAAAAAATTTCCGATTACTTCTTTAATTGAGTCAAAATCTTTTAAATCGTTTAGATCTGAAATTTTTACCTTATGGCTTTCAGCAATAGCTTCAGCTACATAATCAAGCCCCAATGGATATACCGGATAAGGTTCATTTAAAGTATTTGCCGAAATAAGTAATACTTTCATAACAGAGTGACTAAAGTGAGCTAAAGTGAGCTAAAGTGACTAAAGTGCCTAAAGTCGTTGTGTCGCTTTGCTCCGGTCTTCGCCTTTGGCTACGCCCCGGCTAGCCATCTTCGCCTCTTGTCGCGGCGTAACCAAAGGTGAAGCCTGATTGGCTTCAGGCCACGCTTTCCGAGCTTCAGGCTTCGCTTTTCAAGCTACGACCCGACAAGACGCCCAGGCAATCCATCTTCTTTGTAAAGATAGAATAGACAGAATTCCTTAACTTTAGGCACTTTAGTCACTTAAAATACAGCTCCTATGGGCAAATTAATGCCACGTCCTTCCCCGCCTGACGGGATCTTCGAAGGGCGCGGATTCTTTACATTTTGGCAATAAAGATTTACTGCCCGGTCAATTAGACATTGTCGGTAGACATTGCCGGAGATTTCTCGTGGATATAGTTGGCCATTGCTCTAAGGGATGAAAAAACCTCTGCGCCCAGTTCCTTATTATTTACTATAACGGAATAATCTTTTTCCATCATTAATACAAGTTCCAGGACATCAATGGAATCTATGTCCAGTTCTCCACCAACCAGCTGACTGTCTTCATCAATATCATCAGGAGCGACACCCTCAAGGTTAAGCGTTTCGATGATTTTAACTTTCAGGTCATTTATTAATTGTTCCATATTTTTTACCGACACACCATTATCTCACTTTGTTAGTTAAAAAAAAGTTGCATCTTTACATGGTACGCAAATTATTGTACCATCCAATCAAATCTTCCCTTCTATATATTTATTTTATTTTTTTCAACATATTTTTTTAAAATAAAACAGGTTTGCAGCAATGATTGATATAGATGTTGAACAACTCATTCCACATCGTGACCGAATGAAACTTATCGATGAAATCATCGAAGCAGATGATGAAAAGGCTGTAACGGAATCATTAGTAACTGAAAAGTGGCCTCTTTTTAAAGAAACTTATGTAAATTCCATTATCATTATTGAGCTCGTAGCGCAAACGGCAAGTGTTTGCATCGGATATAAAGAGCTTAAAAACGATGATGAGAAACTTGGGGGAAAAGGCTGGCTTGTTGGAATAAAGAATGCATCTTTTTTTTTAGATAAAATTGCTCTAAACTCCAGGATAATTACTTGCTCAAGAATTAATTTTAACTTTGAAAATTACACTCAAATCCTTGGAACAGCAAAAACCGGTTCAAAACTTATAGGTGAAGTCAACCTCCAGGTTTTAAGGTCTGAATCAGGTTCAGTTTTAGGGGGTTGAGGAGCGCCACTTCGCGGTTTGAGGAGCAGCCCTTCGGGCTTTGAGACTAATAAATTAATTCTCGAGCGAATCCCCGATAGGGCACATAAGCGTCAAGTTAAGAGAAAAATTTGTTATTATCGTTAACAATTTTCAATTCACAATTCACAATTGACAATTATTTGTCTATATAAATGTATTTGTTAAAATCAAATTGTGAATTGTGAATAGTTAATTGCGAATTGTCAATTAAAAAACAAGCTAAATCCGGCTGATTTTATCATTCAACTTCTTAACCTGACGGGTATGCGGCCTGTCGGGACTAGAACAAAGTGCTCGCCAATCCCGCCAGGGCGGAATCGGTATTGCCGGGTTAGGAGTCAAAAACATGCATGACAACAAAAAAACAGCAATTGTTACCGGAGGGGGCAGAGGCATTGGGCGGG
>JAUWMJ010000324.1 GCA_030613225.1 Desulfobacterales bacterium | reverse complement strand
TCATGATGTTGCTAAGCGCCTAAGCGCTATGCGTCTTTTTAACTATATACTTTTTTATCCTGTTGCCATCCATCTCCTTTACAGTAACTATAAAGTCTCCCATTTGGATCTCTTCTTTCTCCTGGGGAATTCTTTCAATTTGATCAAGAACATATCCGGAAAAAGTGTCATATTCCTTTAAATCCGGTATATTCATATCTATCTTCTCGTTCACTTCGTCAATATCAGACTTGCCTAAAACAATCCATTCGTCTTTATTTATCCGTGTGATATGCGGTTCATATTTATCTGTTTCATCGCTTATTTCTCCTACAATTTCTTCAAGCGCATCCTCAAGTGTTATCAGTCCGGATACACCTCCGTGTTCATCTACAACAATCGCTAAATGGTCTTTCCTTTTTTTGAACTGGTGAAGAAGTGAATCGAGCTTTATGTATTCCGGAATGAAATAAGGTTGGCGCATTATCTTTCTGACATCAATTGCTTCATCGCATACCGGCTGACGCATAAAGAGATCCTTTATGTTCAAAATGCCGATAACATGATCTATATCTTCTTCAATCACCGGAATTCTTGTAAACCCCGGCTTGACTATATCTTCTATCTTGAGTTTCTTGTCAGCTTCGACAACAAACATGTCGCCTCTGGGGGTCATTATCTCTGAAGCATTGGTATCATCAAATTCGAAGATATTATGAATAAATTCTTTTTCTTCTTTCCCTATCTCTCCTTCCTCTTCTACGACCTCGACAAAAGTCATTAATTCTTCTTCCGTTATTTTCGGCTTACCCTTGATTTTTCCTGTAAGTCTGGGAATAAAATTAAGAAAAACTATAATTGGAAAAAAGATAATCGATAGCCAGTAAATCGGAAATATCACGAGCCTTGCAATAAGGATGTTGTTTCTTGTTGCAATCGATTTCGGAAAGATTTCGCCAAAGATTAAAATAAGCAGAGTCATGACTCCGGTAGTAATACCTACCGCATTACTTGAAACAATATTTATGGTAATTGTTGTTGCCAGCGCAGATGCCCCTACATTAACAACATTATTACCAATCAGAATTGTAGCTAAAAGCTTATGTTGATCATCTTTCATTTTTTTTATCAGCGCATTGACCCTCCCTTCTTGTTTGGCGAGATGCCTGGCTTTTGCTTTGCTTATGGAAAACAGAGCTGTTTCCGCTGAAGAAAAAAATCCTGATAAAAAAAGAAGGATTATTAATATAATAATTTGATTGAACATAAAATTTTTTCCTGATTAAAATAAACCGGACAAGCTGAGCGCTTCACTCAATGACCGCTCCCTGCCACGGCGTAGCCGATCAGACTTCGCCTTTGGCTACGCCGTGACAAGAGGCGAAGACGGGTCGCTTAAGGCAAAAACTCAAGGCCGAAGGCCGCTCATCAAGTCCCGAAGGGACGCCAACACTTGAAATTGCGAACTTATTTTTACGCGAACCATCATGGAAGCTGGATTCAACGTCGAATTTTGAATGATTATCCGAACGAAATAATGATTTATAGTTTCATTTTATAAACTATAGTTGACAACACAACCGCCGTTGAATATTTATGTCTTTAATGTCACTATTTAGATATAAATGGGCAGCGGAAACCGGAAGACACCATATGTTGTTAATAATTTCGTTACCGTACAAAATCTGGGTTTTTTGGCTTCTCCGCCCTAGGAAAGCAACTTCTTATCATTTCATTATCATTCCTGTTGATTAAGTTTGTACAGGTGGATTTACAGAAATACAGTAATCAGTCAGGAATACAATATGATTAAAAAATCTCCTTTCTACCAACTCGGTGAATAATACCGAACTATAATCCAGGACCTTCACAGTGCAGATCCTGAAAAACGAGCATCAGCCAAGGGAAAATGGGGAAAATAAAGCTAAAAATCGATGAACTGCTTGATGAACAAAAACCAGACAGTCATACCTTGCAATTTGAGAACCTATCAGAAGTCACCCAATGAACAACCCAAAACTCCCATACAAACAAAACAAACTAATAGTTTTCAAAGACAAAGAAGTGCGCAGAACGTAGCACAATAATGAGTGGTATTATTCTCTTGTTGATATAGTTAATGTATTAACCGACAGTGTAAACTCTACCGATTATTTAAAAAATAAGAAAAAGAGATGAAGAACTCAGATCCTACATAGGGACAAATTGTCCCCAGGTAGAAATTCAGACAACTGCCTGTATGGAGGTCTTATAAAATGGCTAAAAGCAAAAAAATAGAACCCCAAAACAAACTGGTCATATTCCAATCCAAAGAAATCCGCCGTCTCTGGCATGGAAATGAATGGGTATTCTCTGTGATAGATATTGTAGCCGCCTTGACTGATTCGGCTAATCCACGTGATTATTGGTATAAAATGAAGATACGGGTCAAAGAAGAGGACGGATTTGAACCGTCGACAGTTTGTCGACAGTTGAAAATGGAAGCCCCTGACGGCAAAAAAAGGTTTACAGACTGTGCCAATACCGAAGGAGTCCTCCGCATAATCCAGTCCATCCCTTCACCCAAAGCAGAGCCCTTTAAAAGGTGGCTTGCCAAAGTCGGATATGAGCGTATTGAAGAGATAGAGAATCCGGAATTGGCACAGGCAAGAATGAAAGAAATTTACGAGAAAAAGGGCTATCCTAAAGACTGGGTTGATAAAAGGTTACGTGGAATTGCCATACGGCAGAACCTGACCGATGAATGGAAAGAGCGAGGCATTCAGGAACAGCGGGATTTTGCCATTTTAACCGCTGAAATATCAAAAGCAACCTTCGGCATGACCCCAAGCGAGTACAAAAACCACAAAAATCTACCGGAAAAATCTAAAGCAAACCTGCGTGACCACATGGATGATTTGGAGCTGATTTTTACCATGCTCTGAGAACGGGTAACAACGGAAATCTCTAAAAAAGAAAAACCGGAAACTTTTAATAAAAACAAGAAGGTAGCAAAAAGAGGCGGAAAAATTGCCGGTAATGCCAGAAAAGAGACCGAAAAGGAACTGGAAAGAAGCGTTATTTCTAAAAAGAATTATCTTGCTAATGACGAAAACAAGAAATTGGAAGAGTAACACACCCTCTTGGCAAACCAGCATTGTATTGGTTAAATATTTGAACAAAAGACTCAATTGTTCAAATATTCAATATGCCAATGACTAAGACAGATAAACAGCAGCATATTTTTAATGCAGCCTTAAAGCTGTTTGCTCGCTATGGCTTCAAGAAAACCACAGTTGAAGATGTGGCTGCGAGGTCGGAATGACCAAAAGCAATCTCTATTTTTATGTGGCAAACAAACGGGAGCTGTATGAACATACGGTTGGCGATGCCTTGAGACAATGGCGCGATTCAGTTGCATCAGCTGTTGCAAAAAAAGACGATGTGGTGGAAAAGTTTTCGGTTATGGCGACTAAATCATTTGAATACCTCTCAAGTACAGACCTCGTCATCAATCATTAAAAAATCGCGGCGAGCCCTTATGTGACGCAGGATTGCATAATAATTGGACACTGCACTCAAGCTTCAGGTGTTCCGCCGGAGGCGGATCAGGTGTCAGTAGTAAAAAAGCGAGAGCCAGCCTGAAACCTGACACCCGACATCTGAAACCTATGCTCCGAAAAGGCTTCACTACGCCTGATAATGTCCAAAAAAAAGACCTATTTTTCTAACATTTTACGAGATCTGAATTTTAAAAGAAGTTGTAAGCGTTCACGGAACGCTGAAATTAGAAAATAGAAATTGGAAATTTGGCCTTCATGCTTTTGTGCTGTTGATGAACGCATTTAATTTTGGGCCGATCTCCCCAGTTTCTAATTTCCAATTTCCAATTTCAAGCCGTGAACGGCTACCATTTGATCAAAACAGCAGGAGTGGTAAAATTGGCGCAATTGAGCCAATAAAGAAAGTATAAAGGCTGAAATACTCACCCCCTGAAACAGCCGCTCCACCATTTCCTTTAATCTGTACAGGGCTGAGTCTTTCCACCTTAGTCCCGTCGCCCAACTGCCCGTGGTCATTGAACCCCATTGCCCAGGTTGAACCGTCCTCCTTTACATAGAGGCTGTGATATCCCCCTGCGGCCACAGCTATCACACCGGAGATTTCTATCCGGACCGGTGTTGTCTGCTTAACTCCCCAGCCGCCATTGCCATCCCCGATTTGTCCATTATAGTTGCTTCCCATGGCCCAGAGAGAGCCATCCTCCTTCACATAG
>JAUWMJ010000002.1 GCA_030613225.1 Desulfobacterales bacterium | reverse complement strand
TGGCTGCTGTTTCGCTATGATAAGAAAGAAACTTAAACGGCAAAATATTATAAGGAGGGAAATAAAGCAGTCCGTTTTCATCATTTCCTGCAAAAAACCTCAGATCTTCCAAAAGCCTTTCCGCATATTTTTGAGAAGGAGTCAGCAGAAAAATGGGGCCCTTATGTTTTTGGTATATCCTTAAAATTAAATACGCTTTTGCTGATTCTTCCAGACCTGTGCATTCAATTGCCTTATCTCTTTCAGAAATTTTGTCAATCAGAGCTTCAGGCAGGGTTTCAATTGAAATTTTTTCTTGATTTGGATTCATAAACAAAGTAGTTGTGTAGTGGTTCAGTCACAAAGTCACGAAGACACTAAAATTATTTTAACAGTTCACGCCCATTCGGAATAAAAAGGTTTCTCAATCTCCGTCTTGTAAGCGTTTACAGGTGCTGCAGATGTGCGTGATCAGGGCTACCAGCTATAGTCTGCTATGCTGGTTGCCCTGAGCGCGTGCATATGCGCTGCCTGTGAACGTTTACCTCTTTTCTCGTTTGTAACTTCGACAGTATTCAACAAAACATGCAGCCGCCTCCGGACGGCTGCCGAAATGAAGATGTATATAACTGCCGAGTGTTCTGTTGACCAGGTAGCCTTCATCTGTTTTATTTATTCCTGCTCTTGCAGAAACGTCATAAACCGTTTCAACTTTGTTTCTATCTCCGTTTTTATCTCCGTTTTTATCTCTGGGCACTTTTATTTCCGAATAGTGAAATTCATGTCCTCTAATGGTCTCACCGCGTTTTCCCGTTAACGTATCCCTGACGAGTTTTATTTCTCTGTAACCGAGTGATTTCAACCGTGTAAACATTTGTGTTGCAAAGTCAAAACAGCCGACCATCGGATATGTATTCCCTTTTGTGTCCCAGATTTCTCTGCAAAGATACATAAACCCGCCACACTCTCCGTAAACAGGCATACCTTTTTTGCTGCTTTCCTTTATTTGTCTTCGCATACTCACATTATCTGAAAGCTGCTTTGCAAAAAGCTCAGGATAGCCTCCTCCCAGATAAATCCCGTCAAGATTTTCCGGAAGGCTCTTGTCATCCATGGGTGAAAATTCGACAAGCTGCGCACCATTTTTTTCCAGCATGTCCAGATTGTCCTGATAATAAAAGCAGAAGGCATTGTCCCTGGCAAGTCCTACCCGGACATCCGCTCTAATTGTAAAAGCTGCATCTTCAGACTTTTCTTCGGTACTTTTAACTTCCGGAAGCAAATCAAGAATCGTTTTAATGTCTATGTTTTTTTCAATATGATCTGCAAGCCTGTCTTTATACTCATCCGATAATGGATGGTCCTGAGAAGTTACCAGACCAAGATGCCTTTCCGGCATTGTAATACCTTTGTCATAGGGAATACCACCCAGGCATAGCATTTTGACATTGCCTTCCAAGGCTTCTTTTAAATATTCAAAGTGCCTTTTACTTCCTATATTATTAAAAATAACACCTGCAAAAGCCAGATCTTTATCAAACCGTTCAAACCCCTGGACAAGTGCCGCTGCACTGCGGGCCATACTTTTTGCATTAACCACCAATATAACTGGAAGCCCGAGCCATTTTGCCATTTGAGCAGTTGAGCCTGCTTCGCTTCCGCCATCATACCCATCAAAAAGCCCCATCACGCCTTCTGCTACAGCAACATCCGCTTTGCTTGCATTTTTCTTGAAGCATTTAAGGTTGTAATTTTTAGGCAGCATCCAGCCATCTAAATTTCTGCTGACAGCACCTGTTATTCTTGAATGATGACCGGGATCGATAAAATCCGGACCAACTTTAAAGGGCGCAACATCAAGTCCGCGTCTCTTTAAAGCTGCCATAAGCCCAAGTGTGATGGTTGTCTTTCCGCATCCACTCTGAGTTCCGGCTATTATGAATCCTTTAATGTTAATCTCCTTATTCTAATAAAAATATTTGACAGGATTTACAGGATAATCAGGATATAAATTTTTGGTTCTCCTCCAGATTAGTTGATGTAAAGGGTTCGAGGATTCAAGGATTCAAGGGGTCGAGTGCTTTTTTTCTAGCGATTTGTTAAGTGCTTTTCCGCCTCAGGCGGATCAACCTCTCCCGTTCTTTCCTGTAGTATCTCTAATTTAGTGCTCTACTCAGGTTGCCAGGTTCGCTGTTCAAAGTTCACGGTTTATGTCAAGATGCGGTGATGGAAAGCCAAGCAATCATAAACAGAGAAAACAATTGCATATCCACATCCCGTCGCTCCAAGGCGGGCCTTCAGTAATATTATGCATGGATGACCTGAAAGCATTTTATATCACTCTCTCATCCGCCTAAGGCGAAACCCTGAACCCCTGAACCTGAGTAGTTGCGCAAATTACTACTCGCATAATTGAATCTCACGACCCGTGAGCCTGAGATCTGAACCATTGATAATCTCTGCAATCATGCAGACAATGCGCTTCATGCCTTTTGCAGTCAGCGACCACCATGCGTCCATGATATCGAAATGCCCCGATCTGGAAGAAACTATTTCTACCTTATCTGCCATAATCTTTAAGTTCTTAATCGCTTCCGTTATATCAAAATCATTATCTATATTTTCTTTTCCAATAACGTATACAATTGCCCCGGTTTTCATTTAATTTCACCCCCTTTCAACATCATTGTTAATGTCTTGCAGCCCGGGAGCAAAAAAAAATCCCCGAACCGATATTTAATCGATCCGGGGATTTCCCTTTTTTATCCTCAAGATCATCTGGCTACCCTCAGTCCGCGAAGGTTACGCCATCCAGCTCAGGCAGGTCTTCTGGCTCCCCCTCCTTTTTAGCGCCTTCCCACCCGAGACTCAGGTATCTGAGTGTCGTACAGTGGCATAAAAATACTAAAAAGTTCCCTTTTGACTTAAATAAAAGGGCAGGGTTACAGCGGCGGGCCCGTCCCCGATTTTCACGGGGTTCCCTGTTAGGCTCAAAAACCATTGAATATTTTTCAAAGTTTTTTAAACGAGCACCTGAACAATATCTCGTTTTCTAAACCAAAGAGATTTGAAAGTCAACAAGAAAATATCTTGACAAGCGAGTTCATTTATATCATGTAAGTAAAAAAATTGCTCAGCTTTATGGTGCATTTAAATAATTCATAGGGAAACCGGTTAGATTCCGGTACGGACCCGCCGCTGTATTCGGGGACGAAATCTGCGACGACCACTGTTCCGTGTAAAAACGGAATGGGAAGGTGCAGAAAGTAGAACGATCCGTAAGTCAGAAGACCTGCCATAATGCTTAGTATTGAGGAGATGGTAAATCCTCAAGCGTATAACGCTTGGGGATTTTTTATTTTTACGCGAGCCCTGAGCCTGTCCCCCGGAGGTTATGATGAAAGCTGTTTTGCTGTTCGAAGCCGGGCGACTGGAAGTTCGTAACGTTTCTATCCCGGAATGCCCAATAGGCGGGGTGCTGGTAAAAGTAAAAGCCTGCGGAATCTGTAGCGCCGATGCAAAAATGGCAGCCAATGGCCATCGGGCGCTGGTATATCCGCGGATACCAGGACATGAGATTGCCGGGGTCGTTGTCGAAAGCCGGACGGATTGTTGCAGAGTGAACGATCACGTGCAGGTGGCTCCCGGCATGCGATGCGGGACATGCCGTACATGCATGACCGGCCGGGATAATCTGTGCGGAAAAAGGGAAATTTTCGGATTCACCATTGACGGCGGGTTTTCCGAATATGTGGCTGTCCCGTTGGAAGGATCAGTGGTGGGCGCAGTTCAATCGATCCCGGATCATCTATCTTTTGCAGAAGCCAGCTTGGCGGAACCCCTTGCATGTTGCATCAATGCCCAGGATAAAATGGCTGTTCAAAGGGGTGATACGGTTTTGGTTCTCGGAGGCGGCCCATTGGGCCTTCTCCATTGCATCAGCGCCCGATACAATGGTGCAGATGCCGTATGGGTCAGTGAAGTTAATCCAAACCGTCGAAACGTAGCCGATGCCTTCGGTGCATCTTCAGCCTTCGATCCCGCAGCCAATGATATCGACAGGGCTGTGGCGGAAGCTACCAAAGATAATGGTATGGACGTGATCATCCTGGCCTGTTCCGATATAGTGCCTGACGAAAAATTACTCTCATTGCTCGCACCCGGCGGCAGAGTTTCTGTTTTCAGCGGAGTGTCTCCCCTGCTCTCCCCTCCCAGGATGGATATCGGCAGGGTTCATTACAACGAAATAAGCATTACAGGCGCTTACGGCTGCACGGCGGATCAGAACAAAAGGGCCATGGAAATAATCGCTTCAGGCAATTTTCCTTTCAAGGACCTGATCACACACCGCACGACTATTGATGCCATTCAACTGGGAATTGATTACACACAGTCCAAATCCGGACTCAAATCTATAATGGAGGTTCATGATGAATGATAAATCGAAATTATTTGGCGAAGCGATCAACAGACTGATCGCCGGTAAGGATCTGGATCAAGAGGAATCCCGGAGGTTGTTTTCGCAGATACTCGATGGAAAACAGTCCGGCATCCATCAAGGAGCTTTACTGGCTGCCATCACGTCCAAAGGGCCAGTGCCTGCAGAAATTGCCGGTGCCTGGCAGGCGATCTTCGATATTGATACGGTAAAAGCAGTCCCGAATGTAACCCAACCTGTAGTAGACAACTGCGGTACCGGGATGGATGGTTTTAAAACATTCAACATCAGTACCGGTGCATCCATTGTGGCGGCAGCCGGCGGGGTCTCAATGGCAAGACACGGTGCAAGGGCTATTACATCACGATGCGGGACCGTTGATCTTTGCGAAGCCCTTGGCATCGACGTCGAATGCCCGGCGGAAACAGTCAAACGCAGCATCGAAAAGGCCGGCATCGGACTTTTCAACGGTATGAGTGCCCAGATTCATCCACAGGCGCTGTTTCGAATCCTCTCACAGATGCATTTCGGCAGTATTCTGAACATTGCGGCATCCCTTGCCAACCCTGCCAACCCCCGGTATGGCGCCCGGGGTGTATACGCTGAAGAGATGATCATGCCGGTAATTCAGACCATGAAAGCGATCGGTTTTAAAAGGGCCATTGTATTTCATGGTCGGAGCGGCAATGTTGCGGGAGGAATGGATGAACTCTCTCCGGTTAGCGAAAGCCGGGTAGCGGAACTCAACGAAAAGGGAGATATCAGCCATTACTATCTCTCGCCGAATTCAGCCGGTCTTGTCGGTGACATCCGGTTGGAAGATATCGCCGGTGGAACGGATCCGAAACAAGAGGCGCTCCGGTTGTTGCAGGTGCTGGCAGGTATGGACATGACCGCTCTTTACGAGACAATCTGCCTGAATGCCTCACCCATTTTTCTAGTTTCGGGACAGACAGACAACATCCGGTCCGGGGTTGTAAAGGCCAGGGAAACCATTGATTCCGGAAAAGCCCTGAAAAAACTGAGGCAATGGATCAGCATTCAAAACAGTAACCCTGAAAGTGGAGCTAAGCGATTTGAATCCCTCTTGTCCCGACTGTAGCCAATGGATATAAAACGAAATAGACACCGGCAACCCGCCAAAAAAAAGGGCGGACAAGCCGGCAACGAGTAACAAGCATGGAGGTAATAAATGATGACCACCGCAAACATTACATTAAAAGAGATCTTAGAAGGTATTAAACCGATGGATGAAGAATGGATTGGAAAGGCCAGGGAGCGAACATCGCAGCTTGTAATGCCCACCCGTGCACTTGGGAGGCTCCATGACATTTCAGAGAAAATATGTGGTATTTGTAAAAGTTTAAAACCGTCCATAGATCGCAAAGCGTTTTTAGTTATGGCAGGAGACCACGGGATTGTTGAAGAAGGTGTCAGTGCTTATCCTCAGGAAGTAACAGGTGAAATGATCAAAACATTTTTAAATGGCGGAGCTGGCATCAATATTCTTGCCGGACAGGTTAATGCAGATGTTTTTGTGGTTGATATGGGTATAATTACTGATCTGGACCCTGTTTCATTGAATGGAGAAGATCGTCTCTTTATACATAAAGTGGCAAAGGGAACTGCCAACCTTTCCCGAGGACCGGCAATGTCCCGGAAAGAGGCAGAAAAATCGATATTAACAGGGTTTCAACTCGCCACCGATCTTTTCAGTAAAGGAATAGATATGCTTGGCACTGGTGATATGGGAATCGGGAATACGACGCCTTCTGCGGCCATCGGGACAGTATTCACTGAAACTCCCCTTGAAGAAATGGTTGGACGGGGAACAGGTGTTGATGACCGGGGCCTTTTAAACAAACAGGAAGCAATCCAAAAAGGGATTGATATAAACCGACCCGACATAAAAGATGGTATTGACGTTCTATCAAAACTAGGAGGATTTGAGATCGGAGGAATTGCCGGGTGTATTCTGGCCGGGGCATATCATGGACGTCCTGTGGTAATAGATGGATTTATTTCCACGGCCGGGGCACTTGTTGCTCATTGTCTTTGTCCTGTTGTAACAGATTATCTTTTTGCCGGGCACTGCTCTGAAGAAACCGGCCATCGTGCCATGTTAAAGTATCTGGGTCTTGAACCTGTTCTCGATCTTGGCATGCGCCTTGGTGAAGGCAGCGGCGGTGCGCTGGCAATGGGAATCATTGAAGGAGCAATAAAGATTTTTACGGATATGCTAACTTTTGAGCAGGCCGAGGTCTCCAACAAGTCGTAATAAGTATACAGTTTTATCTTGACCCTTTATTATAGGCCATGACCATGCAGGTCTCGGCCTGGATAAAAACGGAAATTCTTTATATGAAAGCAATGATGCCCAAAAACCGGCAGAAGAATATTCAAAAGAAATTGATATAAAGATTATTGCATTTGATGAAACGGTCTATCTTCCTTTTGAAGACGAATACAGCTTTGTTGATCAAGTACCTGAGGGGTCAATAACCACATCCCTTTCCGGTTCAGATATCCGGAAAAGAATTCTAACGGGCAGGTAAATTCCTAAACTGGCTACTTTTCCGGAAGTTGTCGAGGAACTTCGAAAAGCTTACCTGCCCCCACAGAAACAGGGATTTACCGTCTTTTTAACCGGACTTTCAGGTGCCGGAAAATCTACAGTTGCCAAGGTTCTATATTCCCGTTTTCTTGAAATCGGAGACCGGCCGGTTACCCTTCTTGATGGAGACATTGTCCGTCGCAACCTGTCGAGTAATTTAAAATTTACTAAAGAAGACAGAGACCTCAATTTTCTATTTTCTAATTTCAACGTTACGTAAACGCTTACCACTTACTAAACTAATTCCAATTTTCTATTGACTTCCAATCCTGCTTATATTAAAGATTATTAAGTGTTCAGGTGTTCGTATAGCTTAATAGGGAAACCGGTTAGATTCCGGTATGGGCCCGCCGCTGTAATCGGGGACGAAAGCTGTAACATGCCACTGTCCGGCACTCAGTGATAAGCTGAGTGCCGGATGGGAAGGCGCGGCAAGTAGGATGATCCGAAAGTCAGAAGACCTGCCTGAACTGAAGGCTTAATTTTCGCGGACAGAAGATAAGCCTGTAAGATCTAAAGGATAAAAAAGGGATATCCCCGGATCGATTTATTTCGGTCCGGGGATTTTTTTTGGTTTTTTTAAGGAAAGGAAGTGTGAATCTTCCGCTGCCCCGCAACTGTGATCGTGACGAAAGCAGCATTATGCCACTGTCCGGCACTCAGACTTCTGAGTGCCGGGTGGGAAGGCGCTGCCGGTAGGATGAACGAAAGCCAGGAAACCTGAAAAAAACCGCAAGCATAATTTCAAATCCCGAGGGGGAAAGGAGATTTAAATGAAAAGGTTTGTTGTTGTATTGGTTTTTATGTTGTTTTTAACGTCGAATAATCTGTTTGCTGAAGAAGAAAAGGGTGATATTCATGAACTTGAAGAGGTAGTTGTAACTGCCACACATAAAATGAAGGTGATAGACACACCGGCAAGTATCTCCATTATTACTGCAAAGGAACTGGAGGAAATGGGAGCAAAAAATATCATTGAAGCCCTCAGAAAAATCCCTGGAGTTATTGACAAAAGCGCCAAGGATTCCGCTGTTGCCATAAGAGGCGCACAAAGTTCCATGGCCGGAGGTCCGGTGATCCTCATTGACGGTGTTCCACAGAAAGCTGGTGATTACAGATATGATCAGTTTAGTTTTATTCCCGTTTCTCAAATAGAACGGATCGAGGTTTTACGCTCACCTGGCATTGCCTATGGGCCTGGATCAGCAAGAGGTGTTATTAATATAATTACCAAAAAAGGCATTAAAGATAAGCCTCTTAATATTAATGCGTCGGCTTCTTACGGTTCCTGGAGCACACATACCGAGAATGCCGGATTTTCCGGAAGTGTAAATAAGTGGGATTATTTTTTAAATGCCTCAAATTTTAGTACCGATGGTTATGAAGATGAAGATCAGGATCGATCATCAGCCCTTCTAAAAGCGGGTTACAACCTGTCAGATAAAACCCGTATCGGTATAAGCGGTAATATTATAAAAAATGAATCAGAATCTGCATATGGATTCGCAAAAGGTAAGTGGCAGCTAGAAAATTTTCGGAGGGACATCCATTTCCCGATAAGCGAAACCGATCCGACATTGTCCTGGCATAGTGAAAAAGAACAGGATGTGTCAACCCTTGGTGTTGAATTTTCTCATAAAAGCGAAAAGCTGTTTATAAATTCAAACACTTCATTGACAAAATATGATGAAGAATTCAAGAACATGTATAAGCTTTATACAAGCCCTACAGGTGTCTATTATGACGATAAAAATCAGGATATGTACACTTTCACCCTTTCCGCCGGTTATAACCTCAACCTCGGAGGAATTAGTTATACACCTTCTATTGGTATTAACTTTGAGAATATAGATTTCCACCAAGACAGATCTTACCCTTATAATCCCACAAAAAACACGGATAAGTATATATTTGATATTGATGAACAGCAATACGGAATCTTTTGGGATAACGATTTTCTTTTCGGAGAAAAATGGGGACTCAAGATCGGTGGCCGCTTGGATAAAGCCGAACTCAATTTTCAAGACAAGGTCCCGAATAAAGTTGACGTGGATGAAACTATGTTCGGATGGTCTGTCGCACCTTCTTATCACTTCAGCGACATGGCCAATGTATACGTCTCTGTAGGAAAAAATTTCTGGTTCCCTACTCCGCGCTATTACGCCTGGGCTGCGGAAAGGGGCGGAGATTTAAATCGGCCGGAAGATCTGGAGCCTGAGGAGTCCATGACGTATGAAATAGGATACAAACATCTGGTCCACAAAGCTTTCAATGTTGCATTTACCGGCTTTTATATCGATTATAAAAATAAATTTGAATCCTATTATGACACAACCGGCAAATGGAAGGGAAAGAAAAACATAGGTGAAGCTGAGATAAAGGGGATTGAACTCGAAGCTGACGGCAGACTGCTGCCCTGGCTTGGCTACCGCCTGACAGGGACCTATTTAAACGCTGAATGGACCAGCGGACAAATGCGGGTAAAAGAACATCCAACAAATGCCAATATCATGGCGGATCTGGATGGGTATGATATCAATGGAATTCCCAAATACACCTATGTGGTCGGTTTGGACTTTTACCCCTTAAAAGGCCTTAAATGCAGTGCAGATATAAATGGTTATGGGTCTTATTATGTGGATTATTTAAACCGTATAGAATACGGAGCAAAAACCACCGTTGACGCCAATATATCCTACAGTTTGAAAAAATGGAAATTTTGGCTGCTAGGCAAAAATCTCTTTGATAAAGAGATTGAAAGAGTTATCAACGCCACAGGCAAACTCACTGGAGCCAATGACGATTATGATAACGACTATTTTGTGCAAGACGGAAGATACATCGAGGTCGGTGTGAGTTATCATTTTTGATTCTTAGAAAGGGTCTTGACATTTGTTTCAGTCAACAATTTTATATTTTTCTTAAAAAAATCTGTTGAATTACAGTATCGGATGTCAAGACCTTACCTCTTAAAATTAGGAGTACAAATTACAATGCTGAAACAACTCTGGATAACCGGTGTCCTTGTTGCTTTTTCTGTTTTTGGAATTAAAGTGGGGCTGGGACTATGCGCACAGATATACAATAAAACCGTTTCAATAGGCAAAAGAATTATCTTTATAGGAGGAAGCCTTTTTGTCTATCTAATTCTTTTTTTCTGCCTTTATTACGTGATTACCCATTTTAATTTGTTAAATTATTTAGATCAGTTTGTAAATATGCTCCAATACGGTATGCTGCTTCACTTGGCAGTTGCTTTTGGGCTTTTTGTCTGGGGCACAAAACTGCTCCTTAAAAATCCGGGAAAGCAAAAAAGCCTCCCCTTTCGCACCAGTCTGCTTCTTATTATACCATGTCCTGTATGCGCCACAGTAATCCTGCTTAACCTGACCTTTGCCTACTCGCTTTTTGACTTATCACCCCTTTTAACCACCTTAACCCTCTTCGCCCTTTTCAGCGGCATAATTATTATTACAATGGCTATTCTTTTCCCGTTTCGCCATAAAATCGGTTCCGGAAATTCATTTTTAGGTCTGTCCATGACTTTCGTTTCTCTTTATTTTCTTTTTATTGTTATCATTGCACCGATTTACCCGGAGATAAAGGCTGCCTTTGCCATGGCCGTTTCCAACAGTCCGGTTAACCAGATAGACCGCGTTCCCACTGCGATTTTAGGAGGGATTGTATTTACACTCGGATGTACCGGATTCATAAAGACTTACTTTGCCAAAGGAGGAATTAAGTGAATATCTTTCCCGCGTTTCAAACCATCCTGTATACGATTTCAACTGCCCTGCTTTACCCCGTGGTAATTCTGCTCATTTCTCTTTGTCTCTGGCTCATGGTATATGCCGGGGGGTTTATGGCTGAACTTGTAAAACGGAGACGTTTTCGTACCGATAGGCACCTGGCGGATTTTTTGGAGGATATTAAAAAAGCAGAACAACTACCGCCTGAATTAGCTGAAAACCTACCATTTAACGTTACAACCTATGCAAATGAACTAAACGATATCGTCCATAGTGGTATTCTATTCCGTGATGAAAAAGTAGAAGATCTGAATCAACGGAAGGAACATTCACTTACAAGGGAGGTGGATAAAATACGTCTTATCGTGCGCATAGGTCCGAGTCTGGGGCTTATGGGAACATTGATTCCCATGGGCACTGGCCTGGCCGGTCTCACCCAGGGGGACATGGCGCAGCTTTCATCCAGCCTTATTCTGGCCTTTACAACCACGGTTGTGGGACTGGCCGTCGGAATCACCGCCCATTTCTTTTCCGTTGTCAAAGAACGCTGGGTCACGGAAGATATGCGTCATATAAACCTGATCACCGAGGCCATGACACAGGGCATTAACCATTGAGCAACGGTCAATTGTTAATGCCTTTGGTTTTTCCCATTTTGTAAAGGGGGATCGAGGGAGATTTTAAATGAAATACTTAAAAAATAGCCGCCAGGGACGTCTGGGAAGAGCAAAACAGGAAGATCCCTTGCTCGGGGTTGCAAATCTTTTTGACGTGGCACTTGTCTTTATTGTGGCTCTGCTTCTTTCACTAATGGCCACCTACCAGATTCTCGATTTTTTCAATCCCGAAAGTGAGATCACGATCATGAAAAAAGTAAAGGATCAGTGGCAGATCATTACCAAGAAGGGAAAAGAAATCAAGGTCAAAAAGGTAACCAACCGGAAAGTGGGCGGTGATGAAGGAGTGAGACTCGGAACAGCCTATCAGTTAAAAGACGGCAGGGTAATCTATATTCCGGATCAATTGGCAGGGGGACAAATCAATGAGATCGAATAAATTTTTGTTTGTATTTATAGTTTTTGTTTTCCTTCCCTCCATGCTCCTGGCAAATCCGGATAAAAAGAGAATTGTCATGCTGATCGGGGCCGGAGACAGCCTTATTGTGGCCCGAACATTCAAAGAATTCAAAGAACTTCCCAAACTATCTGAGCGCTATACCTTTGAATTTTATACGGATCGGGAAATAATAAATAAAACGGTCAAGGGGGATCACATACAGGATGCACAAATCATCATGGGTGACTTTATGCATACTGGAATTGTCGGTTTTCTTGCCGACAACCTGTCCGCACATTTAACAGACAAGAAACCAAAGATCTATAGCCTTCGCTGTGCATATCTTGCTGACAAGCTTAAAAAGCAAGGTTTCACGCTGAATATTCAGACAGAAAAGTATTACTCTCCCCCAACCAAGGAAAATGTCAGGAATCTTATTCTGCTGGCTCTGTCCATGGAAGGAGAGAAAGTGACTTATGGAAAGCCATTCGCGCTCCCGAAATCGGGCATATTTCATCCCGATGCCCAAAAGATTTTTCTTGACTTTGAGTCGTATCTTGATTGGTATCGCAAAACCGGAAAATATTCCCCAAACGGGTTCTGGGTCGGCATATATACTTTCCACGTTTCCGCATTAAAGGAAAGGGGCAAGATAGAAGCACATATGATTCATGCATTGGAAGCAGAAGGAATCAATACTCTCCCTGTATTTGGAAGGCCTCCTTATCATAAGTCATTGCAAAAATACTTTTTAGATGAAAGCGGACAACCCCGGGTTCAAATAATTTGCGGCTTTTCTTTTAGATTTTTAAGAGGTTTCCCGAAAGAAACCGAACGAATCCTTCGTAAAATAAACGCCCCTGTTTTCATACCCCTTACAGCTCATGCGATTACCATTGACAAGTGGAAAAAGTCTGACAGGGGGATCTCTCCCATAAGGGTCGCATGGCAGGTGTGCGTACCTGAACAAAACGGCGGGATAGAACCTACAATGGTCGGTGGAAAATCGGCCGCAAGACTTAAGGGAATGACGGATGTGGTTTATGATACCGTTCCCATGCCGGACAACATCGATTTTCTGATCCGGCGAATAAAGGCATGGCACAGGATTCAGGTAAAACCGAACGTGGAAAAGAAAATTGCCATTCTTTACTGGAATCACCCTCCGGGAAAGCAGAATGTCGGCGCCAGCTATCTGAATCTCTTCAGGTCTATTTCAAATATCCTTCCTGCCATGAAGAAGAATGGCTATAAAATTAAAGGCAGAATGCCCACTGAAGAGGAAATAAAAGAACGGATACTCTCAAGTGGCAGAAATATAGGTTCGTGGGCGCCGGGAGAACTGGAGAAACTGATGTCCGCAGGAGGTCTTGTCCGAATTCCAATATCCACATATAATAAATGGTTTGAAAAATTAGACCCCGATTTTAAAGAAGCGGTAATCCGTCAGTGGGGCCGACCTGAATATTCTGATATCATGATTAAAAACGGTGAAATCATTATTCCCTGGGTCGATCTGGGGAATATTATCCTTCTGCCCCAGCCGTCCAGAGGATTTGGTGAAGATTCGGATAAATTGTACCATGATCCTAAAATCTATCCCCATCATCAATATATTGCTTTTTATTTATGGCTTAAAAAAGAGTTCAAGGTTGATGCAATCATCAGTCTTGGAAAACACGGTACCCACGAATGGCTGCCCGGAAAACAGATCGGGCTCTCCCTTTCATGTCCCCCTGAGATTCTGATCGAGGATATTCCCAATATCTACCCGTATATTGTGGACAACGTGGGTGAAGGGACCCAGGCAAAGCGGCGGGGGCGCGGGGTAATTATCGACCATTTAATTCCCCCGCTTAAAAAAGGGGGTTCCTATATGGAATACCGGGAACTGACCGCAAGAATCGATGCCTATCACAATGCCCAGGCCATGGATGCGGCCCTTGCAGGAGAAAAGCTTGATAACGTTCGGAAATTGATAGGAGAATTAGGACTGGATAAGGACCTTGGATTAAAAGAACTAAATGATGACGCCATAGAAGAGGTGGAACATTATATCCTTGAATTACAGGAAAAGCTCATTCCATATGGGCTGCACACATTCGGTGTATCTCCTATCGGAGATGCTCTCAATGACCTTACGGAAGCCATCTGTCTTGCAAGCCCTGAGATTAAAAATGAAAACATGAAAGAAAGACTTAAAGCGTGCGGCAAAGCTGAAATGGCATCTCTTTTACATGCACTAAATGGGGGATATATATTTCCCGGGGAGGGGAATGATCCTGTCCGGAACCCGGAAGCCATACCCACCGGCAGAAACTTCTATGGTTTCAACGTGGATAAAGTACCCTCAAAAGAGGCATTTGTACTGGGTAAGAAGCTGGCGGACACCATGATTAATGAGTACCGGGAGAAAAATGGCGCCTATCCCGATAAACTGGGTATTATACTCTGGAGCACGGAAACCCAGAGAAATGAAGGAGTGAATGAGGCTGCTGCTCTTTATCTTTTGGGCATAACACCGGTATGGGACAAAAAGGACCAGGTTGTGGATATTGAACCAATCCCAGGAGCAATCCTCAAACGTCCCAGGATCGATGTTCTGCTTCAGACATCAGGACTTTATCGTGACGCTTTTCCCAAAGTGATAAAACTTCTGGACAGGGCCGTACGGATGGCAGGTTCCTTAAAGGATGTGGAAAACTTTGTGGCTATTCATAATGAAAAGATTAAAAAAGCACTTTTAAAAAAGGGATACAGCAAGGATGATGCGAATGAACTATGTCAGGCCCGGGTATTCGGCCCCATGCCCGGTGCCTATGTTCACGCACTCCAGGAACTGATACCTAACAGCGGCACATGGGAAACAGATGAGGAGATCGCCGATGTCTGGATTCATCATTACTCTTATGCATATGGCGACAAGCTCTGGGGGAAACCTCTGAAAAGTGCGTACAAGAACAATCTCAAGGACGTAAAAATAACCATGCACAGCCGGTCTTCCAACGTTTATTATATGTTGGACAACGATGATATGTTTGCCTTTTTAGGCGGGTTGTCATTGGCCGTCAAAAGCCAGACCGGTGAATATCCGGATGTGCTGGTAGCTAACATGCAGAATGGAAAAGATGTTAAACTCGATGATTTGCCCAAAGCAATCGGAAAGGCGTTAAGGACCCGCTATCTCAACCCCAAATGGATCGAAGGAATGAAAAAAGAGGGGTATGCAGGGGCTCGGGCCATGGACAAATTCGTGGAATATCTGTGGGGTTTTCAGGTCACAACTCCTTTTGCGGTGGATAAAACCCAGTGGGAGCAGATACATGAGGTCTATATCGAAGATAAATACGGCTTTGATTTAAAAGAGTTCTTTGACAAAAACAACCCGTGGGCCCAGCAGTCCATAGCAGCCCGGATGCTGGAAGCAGACCGTAAAAAATACTGGAAGGCCCCTGAAGAGATGAAGAAAAAACTGGCCAGAACCTATGCTATGAACGTAATCGAAAAAGGCGTGGCCTGCTGTGAACATACCTGCAACAACCCTATGCTCCAGCAGTTCGTGGCCAATATCATTTCTTTGTATGGCCTGCTTACGCCCCAGCAGTTAGACCAGTTCAAAATGGTGATCGCAAAAGCAACCGGCAGTACCCAGGAAGAAAATGAGGCAAAGAGCAAAAAGGCCAGGGGGAGCTTAAAAAAAACCATTGAGGAAATTCAAAAGGAAGAGATCGTAAAGGCCAAAACAGAAGGGAAAAAGATTGAAGGTTTTGAGATGGTTGATGAAAAACCGGAAGATACAAAAATAACCGCTTCCGGTGCCGAATGGATAGTTATGGCCATTGTTTTCGGCCTTTTGGCGCTTTTGTTTACGGGGTGGAAAAGGATGAGGATATGAAATTACCGATTGTTATGGCAGCCTTTGGTACTACAAGTAAAGCGCTTGAAACCTATTCATTTATCAATTCAATATTAACAGAACGTTTTCCTGATTACGATATTCTATGGTCTTATTCATCAAGGATGGTAAAAGACTGGATAAAAAAAAGACAAAATATCGATTTAAAACATCCTCACCAGGTACTTTTCGAGTTAAATAAAAAGGGACATCCATGGGCGGTGGTTCAGTCTCTTCATCTTTTAAATGGTCATGAGTTCTACAGGCTCGTTGATGAGTCGCAAAATTGCGGTATTAGAACATCAATAGGTCTTCCGCTTTTAAGCAGTCCTGAAGATTTTAATAAAGTAATTACAGCTCTGCAAGATTCTTTTCCCACACATGAGGATGAGGCCATTATAATGGTCGGACATGGTACTGATCATCCCTGCTGGTCGGTTTATGTTGCTCTTAACCAGATGCTGCGTGAAAAACTTGGATTAAAAATATTTACAGGCGTTGTTGAAGGATTTCCTGCAAAAGAAAAGATCGTCGGGGAAGTAAAAAAAGCCGGGTTTAAAAAAGTACGCATTATTCCTTTTATGCTTGTAGCGGGAGTACATTTTAATCAAGATCTTGCCGGTAATGAAGATTCGTGGAAAATCGCATTTGAAAAAGAAAACATTTGTGTTACATTGGAAGAAAAAGGTCTTGGGTTTTATCCCGGTATTATCGATATCTTCGTTAAACATATTCAGGAAGCACTTGATGTGATTCCTAATAGCAAATATTGATGGCGTCGTAAAAAGTCGAAATTACCACAGAGAACACGGAGATCACTGAGATAACTAATTTATAATGCTTAATATTCTCTGTGTTCTCTGTGAGCTCCGTGGTGAAAAATGACTTTTTACAATACCCTTGATATTAAGGAAAAAATAATGCTCGATATCTTCATAAACGGCGGGCCGGTCATGTATCCGCTTCTGGCCTGTTCTATCATTGTTTTGACCGTAATTATAGAACGGATTTTCTTCTGGATTAATTTAAACAAAAACCGGAATCATCAGCTTGTAGATGAAATTCTCGAGCTTTGCCGTAAAGGTGACTGGGAATCTGTAAAAGGAAAGACAGCCGGTTCAAAAGATTATATCATTAAAATCCTCATAACAGGTATTCTCCATAGAGATTTTTCCATGATCAAAGCCATGGAATCGTCTGCCGCAGAAGAAATCAAGCGGATGCGCCGGTATATGAACATTTTAGATACCATGATCACCGTTGCACCCCTTTTGGGAATCTTCGGAACTGTTATTGGAATTATCTTGTCATTTGAAGTTCTTGGGAGTTCGGGCATTGAACATCCCGAGGCCGTTACAGCAGGAATTGCCCAGGCACTCATTACAACCGCTACCGGACTTGGAATCGCCATCCTTACTGTTTTCCCCTATAATTATTTTAACTCGCGCGTTGAAAATTCCGCTATTTCCATTGAAAAATATGCTACCAGCCTTGAAATTGTTTATGAAAAACTTGTTCAGTCTTCAGTAAACCGGTCAGGGATTTGAAATGAAGCTCAATCTATTCAAAACTAAAAACCCCAGAATTGAAATGCTCCCTTTAATTGACGTTGTTTTTCTACTTCTGGTTTTTTTTATTTATGCAATGCTTTCCATGGCGGTACATCGTGGTTTGCCTGTATTGCTTCCAACTTCATCCACCGTTAAAATCGATAAAAAGCTTGTTTTATCCGTCAGTATAAAATCAGACGGAACAATTTATATAGATAAACATCAGGTTGCCCTTGAAGATCTTGCCGAAACTTTAAAGGTTAGAGCCTTGCATGAAACTGATCCCGGTGTTCTTCTTTTTGCCGATCGTGATATTTCTTATCAGAAACTATTTAAAGTCCTGGACCAGATCCAGACATCCGGTATTAATCGGATCTCACTCCAGGCAGAGTCGGAAAAAATACCGTGAAACGGATTCTTCTTGCAGCTATAATATCACTTGGTCTTCATGGACTTCTTTTCAGTATGGAAACCGGGTGGCTTGCAGGAATCAATCCTGCAATGCCTGAATCTCGTGAAATAACTATATCTCTGGCCTACAAACAACAGAAAAAACCTGAAATAAAACCTTCACCGAAACATAAACCCAGACACATTCGTAAAAAAAAGACACTAAAAAAGCAGGTCAAACCGCCTGATATGCAGAAAAAAGAGACCTCTGTTGAGCAGAAATCTAAACCTGAGCCTGAAGAACCGGAACCAGCTAAAGAAACTAAAGAAGTATATTTTGACCCTTCTCCTGATATGTCACATATCATATGTTCAACGACGGTTGACCAAAAAGCAGAAATGCCCGGCGCTCAGACCATACTGGAAGCCAGGCCGATATACCGCATAAACCCTCCTCCTTCATATCCCATTATTGCAAGAAAAAGAGGTTATCAGGGTAATGTCGTTCTGGAAGTTTTGATTGATAAACAGGGCAAGGTCATTGATTTAAGGGTTTTCTCATCAAGCGGATTCTCGATACTTGATAAAACAGCAATTGCTTCTGTTAAAAAATGGCTCTTTCAACCTGGTATGAGAGGCCCTGATAAAATCGAAATGTGGGTCAGGGTTCCTATACGCTTTCACCTAAAGTAGATATATATTTGATGGTTTCGTAAAAAGTCTCATTTCCCCTCCCCTGGCGGGCTAACTTTTACCCACACATGAGATCGTGGCAATTACAGACCGGATTTAGCTTGTTTGTTAATTGACAATTCGCAATTAACTATTCACAATTCACAATTGATAAACTCGTAAAAAGTCAGATTTAGATGGTTTCGTAATCCGCCGAATGCGGACCAAATTCCCCCGCTAAAAAGCAGCGGGATCAGAAGGGCGTGTCCCGCTAAAGCGGGATAATCATGAGGCGTACTTAGGGCTCGGTAAAAAATAAATTGGCATTTTATGCACCCCAAGGGCATTTGCTTCGCGGCACATCCCAGCTTCAGGCCGGATTTGGCCGATTCTCAATCGCGAAGTCCTCGAAATAGCTCACTATTCCTGTGGCTTCGCTCAATCGGATCGACCAAATCCGACCTAAATCTGAGCGCCTAAAATACCAATTTATTTTTTACCGAGCCCTTATCGTACGTTGAATGATTACGAAATGCAGCACAACGTCCCGCTGAACTGAAACGGGAGACTTTTTACGAGACCGTCTAAATTTGATTTTAACAAATACATATTTAAAGACAAAAAATTGTCAATTGTGAATTGAAAATTGATAATTGTTAACGATAATAGCTCATTTTTCTCTTAGCCTGACGGTTATGCTCTGAATCTCTGAACCCTGAACCGTGAACCCCTGAACCATTCAGGTTAAAGACATCCGGATAAAGAATTTTGCCGATTTCCTGTATTCCTTTAAGAAGCCCTAAAGTAGGTCGCGATACTATCATTTCATCAATAATATATATCTGGTCTTCTTTTACCGCCTTGATTAACCTGAATCCTGTTTCGTTTTTGATAAGAGATATTGTTGGTCGGTTCATGGCCCCATTTTGTGCAAGATAGACATCTATTTCAGCAGCATGGGAGAGAATGCGTTCTTTGCCATAAGCTGCAATATTTGTTTTCCTTACCGGTTTTGCGTCTTTGGCAATATTTATACCCCCTGCTGTTTCAAGGACAAAGATCGACATGGAGTCAGGAGAAAATGTTTTCATCCTCTTGTGTATAGCTTCAAAATATACCCTCTTTTTCGGATTTATATCTTTTGTTATGGATTTAAGAAGAGATACCCTTTTTTTAAAATGTCGGGTCATATCCGATGCTTCATTCTGTCTACCTGTGAGAATGCCAAATATCTTCCAGTAATTGAACATTTCATCTACCGTAGCTGGCTGTAATGATACGACTGTAATTTTGCTCTTTTCTAGTCTCGCCATCAACTGCGGATAGCCGCGGTCAATCATAGGTCGTATTAAAACAAGATCGGGGCAAGCTGCTAAAAACTTTTCAGGATCATCATGATATGAAAAGACCGGCTTTGTCTTTGCTTTTTCAGGAAAAACCTCGTTTCGTGATACACCGATAATTTCTTTTTCAAGACCTAATGCAAACAGGTTTTCAGTATGAGCGCCGTAAAGAGATATAATCCTTTTAAACGCACTTTTAGCACTAATGCTCCTGCCTGCCTGATCGATTATGCTGCTTTCATTTACTACACAAAAGCTTGAGGCCAATACACCGCTAACGACAAGATGGCATAATGCTTCAATTATAACCAGCACAAAAAAGGTTTTAACTAATTTTAATAACTTCTTTTTCATCGTTTAAAAACAACCTGCTTTGAATTTGAATACGGCTCAAAATAGATTTTTGTCTCCACCTTAAAAACAGATCGTATTGTATCCGGAGTTAATATTTCATCTGTTTGGCCATGAGTTTCAATACGCCCCTGCCTGATGAATATCAGGTCATCGCAGTAAATTGCAGCAAGATTAATATTCTGCATCACGGCAATTACCGTATTTTTTTCTTTTCTAACACGTTGTTTTGTAATGTTAAGCAAGCTTATTGTATAATTGATGTCAAGGTTTGAAGTCGCTTCATCCAGAACCAGGACAGGTGTATCCTGGGCAAGGGCTCTGGCAAAAATGACTCTTTGTCTCTCTCCTCCGCTAAGCTCCGTGATAAAGCGATTTTTAAAATCATAAATTTCGGTCTTTTCCATTATCTCCTTTACAGTTTTAAAATCTTTTAAAGATGGAGCGGAGAATCGAGGAATATACGGATAGCGACCCATCATGACTATTTCTTCTACTGTAAATGGAAAGTTTATATAGAAATTCTGCGGAACCAAAGCGATCTCTTTTGATAATTCTTTCTTTGAATACGAAGCAAGTTTCTTTCCTTTATATTTAATGCCTCCTGATACAGGTTGACTGTGTTTAGTAAGAAGATCGATAAAAGTGGTTTTTCCACAACCGTTTGGCCCTATTATGCCGTAAAATTTTCCTGTCTCAAGGCTGATGGAAATGTTGTCTATGACCTTTTTATCTTCATAAAAAAATGATAGTTTTTCAACTTCAAAAGCCATATTTAATCACCTGACCTTGCTGTCTGCCGTTTCCTGAAAATATAACAGAAAAACGGGCCACCGATCAGAGCTGTTAGTACACCTATGGGAATCTCGCCTGGTAGAATAGCTCTGGTGACCGTATCAGCGCACAATAAGAGTATTGCGCCTGATAGCATAGAAACAGGAATAAGCTTGCGATTATCAGGGCCTGTTAAAAATCTCACCATGTGGGGAACAAGAAGTCCCACGAATCCGATAATGCCGGATACTGAAACGCAAATAGCTGTTACCATGGATGCGGTAACAAGAAGAATAAGAGTCACCCTTTTTGTATGCACACCAAGGGAAGAAGCTGTTCGACTTCCAAGGGAAATAAGATTAAGATCCCGGGCAAAAAATATAATAATTAAAAATCCGCCGCACAAAAATAACAATGTCATTATTACATCCGCCCATGTCTTTGAAACAAAACTTCCCATAAGCCAGAAGATGATTATTGAAACCTGTTCATCCGCCACGTATTTTAAGAAACTTATTCCTGCTGATAAAATGGCTGCTACTATGATACCGGAAAGAATCAGGTTGTTGGAAGAAAAACCGCCTCTTGCAGATGAAAGATACACAACGAAAAACAAGATGCCGATTGCACCTATAAAGGCAAAGGCCGGCACAGAACAGGCTCCAAGAGCAATATTATCAAAAAGGACAATATTAAAGAAAAATGCCAGACAAGCTCCGAAGGCGGCACCGGCAGATACTCCCAGTGTGTATGGATCAGCCAGAGTATTTAACAAAATTCCCTGGAAAACAGCGCCGGCTACTGCCAGCCCTGCCCCCACTATTGCGGCTGTCAATATTCGCGGCAAACGTACCTCTATCACAACCACGGTAAGAATTTCATCCATTCCTTTAAGAAGGCCAGTTTGTCCTGATATTTTAGCGAAAATAATTTTTGCCACGTCAAGAAAGGATAAATGAATATATCCCATACCGGTAGATATCACGATTATCATGCACAAAGCTGCGCTCAACAATAATACCTGGATTCCGGTTGCCTTTTGAAGCCTTTTTTTTAAGCCGGATGATTTTTTCTGTACTTTTCCAGTCATCTTTTATGGAAGCGGTTATAGAAAGCCGGCAGTTGGTAAAAATAACTGCCGGCTCCTGTTTTAATGTCATTTTTTTGTTAAAATATCAACATGTAATACAACTGTTTAAAAATGCGCCAATACTGTCTTTAAATGCGCAACCCAGATATCAACGATTTCATCGTATTCAGCCGTTCCTTTAAGTACGGGTACACATTTTATACCTGCCTTTGTAAGGATGACCTTCCATGAATCGTCTTCATCTCCTGCCATGTCATTTCGGGCATGATCACCCGCCACCGACATAAACGGCATAAGATAGGCTTTTTTGATTTTCTTTTTAATAAGCATAGCTTTAATATCATCTATAGTTGGCGCACCTTCAACAGTACCCACAAAGATATTCGGATCTTTCTGCTGGAAATGATACATCATGGCAGCGTAAAAAGCATTGCCAGGATGATGGGTACCATGGCCCATGAGGACAACTGCATCTTTCTTTTTCCTGTCTTTTGGGATATTCTTTATAATCACTTCCGTTACTTTTGCAAGATCATCTTCTTTTCCCAGAAGTGGGTAGCCTACGAGAATACGCTCAAATCCTCCTGACATCTGTCCAAACGCATGGGCACTCTGTACAAGTCCGTGGTACTCTTTACCGGCTATGGTGTGCAAGGACTGGATTGCCACATGGGTAAACCCTTCATCCATCATCTTTGCCAGGGCCATCTCCGTGGAATCCAGCTTCTTTCCTTCTTTGGCCAGCTTGTGACGTATTATGTGAGATGTATATGCCCACCTTACAGGCACGCCCGGGAAAGCCTTTTTTACCCTTTTGTCAATGTTTTTAAAAGAAACTTGTGCTTCAGGTATGCTGGAACCAAAGGCAACCAGCAAGATCCCTTTTTTCATGGGTTGTTTTTGTCCGTGGCCCCCGGCCAGTGCGCTATACCCAATAAAAATAATTGCCATAAAAACAGTAATAAAAACAATAGAATTTCTTTTCATAGGTCAACCTCCTGATTTTTATTAGTAAATTAGTAACTCAAGTTTCGCACCCCTGATTTCCGGCAGGGGTCAAGACGGTAAGGGTTAAAATAAATTTTTAAAGCGAAATCATTTGCTTATATTTTGTAACCGGCACTCTGTGCGAAATACAATATTACCAGGCGCAAAGAAGATAAAACATATTGGATTTAATAGGGTATCAAGCATCAATCTTATATTTATTGATTGGCGCCGTCGTTAAAATCACAGGCAGTATATTTCGCTTTAAAATTTATTTTAGCCCTTACCGTCTAACGCTTTGGATAAATTAAAAGGTGCGCAATTTGAATTAGCTACTCAGCTTACCAGATTCACGGTTAGTGATTTGACCTCCTGAACCTGAGTAGTTGCGCAAATCATTACTCGCACAATTGAATCTCACGACCAGTAAGCCTTATATCTGAGCCATTGACAATTTCAGCAATCATGCAGACAATGCGCTTCATTCCCTTTGCAGTCAGCGACCACCATGCATCCATAATATCGAAATGACCCGATCTGGAAGAGACTATCTCTACTTTATCTGCTACAATCTTTAAGTTTTTAACCGCTTCCGTCATATCAAAATTATTATCTATATTTTCTTTTCCAATAACGTAAACAATTGCCCCGGTTTTCATTTAATTTCACCCCCTTTAAACACCATGTTTAATGAGTTGCAGCCCGGGAGCAAATAAAAAACCCCGAACCGATAATTAATCGACCCGGGGATTTCCCTTTTTTATCCTCAAGATCCTCTGGCTACCCTCAGTCCGCGAAGGTCTTACCATCAAGTTCAGGCAGGTCTTCTGACTCCCCCTCCTTTTTAGCTGCCTTCCCACCCTGCACTCAGGCATCTGAGTGTCGGACAGTGGCATAAAAATACTAAAAAGTTTCTCTTTTCTGTTGAAAAAAGTACGAGGTTACAGCGGCGGGCCCGTCCCCGATTCTCACGGGGTTCCCTGTTAGGCTCAAAAAAACATTGAAATTTTTTAAAGTTTTTTAAACGAGCACCTGAACAATATCTGGTTTTCTAAACAAAAGAGGTTTGAAAGTCAACAAGAAATTGTCCCATTGTAAGTTCGTTTTCTTATCAATACAGACCTCGACATTTTGTTAAAAAGTACGCTATTTTTTTGGACAAAAGCAATACGTTAATAATACATCAAGTTGCTTATTACTGGTTACTCGTTACTGGTTACTCGTTGCTTGTTACTGGTTTCTGGTTACTGGTTAAAATAAGGCCCGCCTGCTACTGCGAGGCACGAGCGGGGAGGTATTCTATCAATTTTATTAAAAATAATAGACTTGCCCGCCAAAAAGCCGGCGGATAAATCCTCCGGTTTTGTGACGGAGCGAAGCTATTGCTTTTATCAGCAACGAGCAACCAGTATCTTGAATGTCCAATTATTATGCAATACCTTATTATTAAAAGGTTTAGCATCATTTTTCAGTAATAAATTACGAGGTCTGTCAATAAAGGGAAACGTAACTGTTCAGGTTGTCAGGTTCACGGTTAATGACTTGGCGTATCGTAAAAATCAGATGAATTCTTTATTCGAACCGGAATAAACCGTGAACCCCTGAACCATAGTGGTTACGAAAAATCTTGACAAAAATATTCATTTATATCATGTAAGCACAAAAACTTGCTCAGCTTTATGGTACATTTAAATAGTTAATAGGGAAACCGGTTAAATTCCGGTACGGACCCACCGCTGTATTCGGGGACGAAATCTGCGATGACCACTGTTTCGTGTCGAGACCTTTGCAAAACGGAATGGGAAGGTGCAGAAAGTAGAACGATCCGTAAGTCAGAAGACCTGCCATAAGGTTTAGTATTGGGGAGATGGTAAATCCTCAAGCGTATAACGCTTGGGGATTTTTTGTTTTTGAGCAAGCCCTGAGTAACCATAAGC